>JAKCCH010000111.1 GCA_021838945.1 Actinomycetes bacterium | reverse complement strand
GTACGCCCCGAGGCAACCGGCGATCACGATGAGGGCCGGCAGCGCCTCGACGGCGAGGACTTCGATGCCCTCGAGACCGGGCGGCGAGACGGCCGCCACGTCGATCCCGTCGTGCATGGTGTGGAGAGGTCCCACTCCTGCTCCGGCGCCGCTCGCCTCGGTGGCGGGCGCCGCGACGATGACGTCGGCGCCGGTCGCCTGAAGCGCTCGGGCCAGGTGAGCCAGACCGGGGGCGTCGACACCGTCGTCATTGGTGATAAGGAGCCGCACGTCACTACCATACCGAGGCGTGCCCGAGGGGTTGGAGCCGCCGTCCGGGCGGCAGTTCGAGCTCGTGCACGGCTCTGCTGTCGCCGTCGTGACAGAAGTGGGCGGAGGCATCCGAACCTTCGAGGTCGACGGCGACCCGGTGCTGTTCGGCTACGAGGCCGATGCGCTGTGCTCCGGCGGTCGCGGGCAGGTCCTCGCGCCCTGGCCTAACCGCCTGGCCGACGGGAGCTACCGGTGGCTCGGTGTCGAGGGAGCAGCCGCCTGGGACGAGCCGGAGCGGCGCAACGCCATCCACGGCCTTGTCCGGTGGTTGCGTTGGCGCGGCGAGCAGCATTCGCGGAGCGCTGTCACGATGTCGACGCGGATCGAGCCGCAGCCCGGCTATCCCTGGCGGGTCGAGCTGGCGGTGCGTTACGAGCTCGGCACCGGGACCGGCTCTCAGACCGAGGACGGCGGTGGAGCCGGCTCGGCGGCCCTGACCCTCGAGGTGACGGCGTCCAATCGCTCTGCCACGGCGGCGCCGTTCGGGATCGGGTTCCACCCGTACGTCTTCGCGGGGGAGTTGCTCGCCGACTCCTGCGAGATGGAGCTCGCCGCCTCCACGCGCCTCTTGACGGACGAGCGCGGCCTTCCCGTCGGCACGACGGATGTGAGGGGCACCGAGTACGACTTCAGCTCGCCCCGGCGTGTGGGGACGACCCGGCTGGACGACTGCCTCACCGGTCTCGCGGGGCCGTGGCGGGCGCGGGTCACCCGCGCGGACGGCCGGTTCGTGACGGTCGCGGCCGGGGCCGAATTCCCCTTCGCGATGGTGTTCACGGCCGACACCTTGGCGGGCGACGACCGGCGGCGCGGCATCGCGATCGAGCCGATGACCTGCCCGCCGAACGCGCTCGTGAGCGGCGAGGGCCTGATCGTGCTCGAGGCCGCCGGTGCCACCACCTGGCGGGGCCGGGTCGAGATCGCTACTGGACGGTGACGAGCGTCCCGAGCGGGGTGAACGGGTAGACGGTCTGGGCCGCGCTGAACGTCATCTCGACGCAGCCGAGGCTCTGTGGGTAGCCGTAACCGGGCCGGATGAAACCGTGCAGTGCGTCACCGCCGTGGAAGTAGCTCACCCACGGGATCCCCGGATCGCTGTAGTAGGAGCCGTTCGGATTGGTCCCGCTCATCGTGGTCGTCACGTAGCGGGCGAAGACGGGCCACGTGCCGGGCTGTGTCGGCGACTGCGGGATCCCGGTGTTGGCGAGCGTCGTGAAGACGTACACGCCGTCGCGCCAGACACTCACGTGCTCGGGGAGCGTCGTCGTCACGTACACGTAGTCATACGGTGCCGTCGAGACCTGGTGGGCAGCCGCCGCCTTCAAGAGCGCGCCCCAGACGAGCGGCCCGGCCACCCCGTCAGCGCCGAGGCCGTGTGCCGCCTCGAATTGCATGACGGCCCCCGTCGTGACGACGTTGGCGGTACCTGCCTGCCAGAGAGCAGCGAGCGACGGCGGGATCTGCGAGAAGCGCCACTTGAACTGCCCTGCCAAGGGCTGCAAGGGGATGTCGGCTGCATTCGAGGGCTCGTAATCGGTCGTAGCCGGCGCGGAGGGTGCGGAAAGAAGTGCCGTGCTGCCGCTGCCACCGGGTGCAGGGGGAACTGCAGAGGCCGCTGCCGGCGCCGCCGTCGTGGCTGTGCCTACCGCTCCGGACGTCCCATTCGGCGTGAAGGACACGGGCAGGTAGCCGAGCTCGGCCAGGAGCTCCTGGAGGCGGAGAACGGAAGCACCCTTCACGACGAAGGTGGCCGTGGCCGGGCGGCCGAGCGCGATGCCACGATTGCTTCGCACCGAGGCCGGGACGACGACCGTCTCCTTCGAGTAGGGCGCGTAGTTCCCGAGCGGGTGGAAGCGCAGCGTCCGCCGCCCGCTGTGGACCCACGAGCCCGAGACGGCGGGGGAGAGCGATGGCAGTGGCGTGTCACTTGCGAGCGGCTGGCTGAACTTGACCGTGATCGCGGCTTGGAACCCGACGGCGCCCGACGCGCGATCCGGCGAGATCGACAGCACCGAGATCGGCTTAGGTGGTCCGAGCGGGTGGTGATGGTGGTGAGCGTGCTGGTGCGTGCCGCTCGTACCGCTCGTACCGTGTGTGGACTCGAGTGTCGCCGGCGTGCGCCCGGAGGATCCGTGGGCCGCGAGGACTGCGGCGAGCCCGCCTCCGACGGCGACCACGAGCGCCGCGCCGACCATGAGCGCGGGCATGGCGAGCGAGCCTCTCGACCCCGACTTGTGTGCTCCTCTCGGCTTGCGCGTCATATTTCCACCACGGCGGATCCTACCCTGCCTCCGGGTTGGTTTGAACCGCGCTGGAGAGGAAAAGTTGCAGGCTTGAGCGAGGCGCAGGGCTGCCGAGGCTGCCGGGTGACGTCAGGGGGCTGTCACTTCGGCCGCCCGCACCAGCTCAGCTCGCAGCGAGTCGAGGCGGTCGCGTCCGGGCCGGGATCCGTCCGACTGCTCACGCACGTAGAAGCTGTCGACGACCTCGTGCCCGAGCGTCGCGATCCGCGCCGAGACGACGTCCAGACCGGCTTCGGCGAGAGACCGCGCCAAGCGGTGCAGCAGGCCGTGCGAGTCGGGTGCTCGCACCTCGACGACGGCGGCGGCGGCGGAGGCTCGCTCGTCGACGAGGACGACCACGTCGGGCGAGCGGGCCGCAGCGGGGCGCCGGTATCGGGAGTAGGCGTCCTCGAGCGCCCGCAGGTACGAATCGATGTCCAGATCGCCCTGGATCGCGCGCCGGAGATCGGCGAGGAGTGCCGGCTCGTCGAGAGGACGGGTGGGGTCGAGATCGACCTCGAATGTCTCGACGGCCATCGGCACCACGGCGACGGCAGTCGCCTGCCGGATGTCGAGCCGGTGCATGGCGAGCGTGCCGGCTACGAGCGCGAAGAGCCCGGTCAGGTCGGGTGCGACGACTGTGATCTCGGAGCCGGCGACATGCAGGGCGAGCTCTTCTCGCTTCACGAGCGCCTCCACCTGTGGGCTGGGCGGTCGCGCGGCCGAAGCGTCAGCCTGGCGCCCCTCGAGGTGCGCCCGCACGTTCTCGACGAGCTGCGTCACGAGGGACGCCTTCCAGGAGCCCCAGGCGGCCGGACCGGTGGCGACCGAGTCGGCTTGGGTGAGGCGCGCCAACAGCTCGAGGGTGAGGGCGTCCCCGACCGCCTCTGCCACGAGCTCGATCGTCTCGTCGTCGTCGATGTCGCGGCGGGTGGCGGTGTCGGCGAGCAGGAGGTGCCGCTTCACGAGGCGCTCGATGACCGCGACATCCCGGGCGTCGAATCCCATTCGACGCCCGATGTCCGAGGCGAGGCGCCGACCGGTCGCGCTGTGGTCGCCAGGTCGGCCCTTGCCGATGTCGTGCAGAAGAGCAGCGACGAGGAGCAGGTCCGGGCGCTCGACCTCACGCAACAGCGAGGCCGCCTCGGCGACGGCCTCGAGGAGGTGGCGATCGACGGTGAAGCGGTGGTAGGCGTTTCGTTGGGGGCGGTGGCGAACGATCGCCCACTCCGGGATCAGCCACTCCATGAGACGCGCCCGGTCGAGCACTTCGATGACGGGGGTGGCGCGGTGCCCGTATTCGAGGAGGGACACGAACGCGTCGCGCATGCCCGTGGGCCAGCGGGCGCCGAGCTCGGGCCGCTCCGCCGTGATGCGCGCGATCGTTGCGAGTGCCATCGGCGCGTCGAAGCGCGCTGCCGCGGCCGCCACCCGCAGCACCGCTGCCGGGTCGGCGGCGAGGTCGACCGCTGTGCCGAGTGCCACCTCCCCGTCTCGCAACAGCACGCCCTTGTCGACCTCGGCATCACGACCGCCTGAGCGCCTCGCCGGCCCCGCCAGCACCGACTCGACGCGCCGCCACGCGTCGGCGGCGGCCCACATGACCTCGCGCCCGGCGGCGGCGAGCGCGGCGGCGTAAGCGTCCGCGTCGGGGTAGCCGAGATCGTTCGCGATGTCGTCTTGTTCCTGGAGGAGGAGACGATCCGAGGAGTTGCCGGTGCGCGCGTGAAGCGCGACGCGTGAGGAGAGAAGCAGCGCATGCGGCTCCTCGAGCTCGGGCGGCCCGAGCACGGCCGCGAGAGCGGGCAATGCGCGGGCGACGAGGCCGAGCGCCTCGAGGTCCCGTAACCCGCCTGCGGACTCCTTGAGATCGGGCTCGAGAAGGTATGGCAGCTCACCGAAGGCACAGTGTCGCTCACGAGTGGCGGCGGCCAGCTCGGGAAGGAACCTGTGCGCGTGGGCGTGCCACAGCTCCTCGACCTTGGCGAGCACGCTCGTCACGAGGCGCGTGTCTCCGCACACAACCCGAGCGTCGAGGAGACCGAGCATGGAGCGCAGGTCACTCCGGGCGACTGCCGTCACTTCCTTCGGCGTCCGCACGCTGTGGTCGAGTCGCACGCCCGAGTCCCAGACGCGATACCAGATGGCGTCCGCCACGATCCCCACGTCGCGATGTCTGTCGTGCAGGAGCAGGACGTCGAGATCGCTTCCGGGGCACAGCTCCCTGCGCCCGTAGCCACCGACGGCAACGAGAGCGAGCCCCTCGGCGCGCCCACCTTGCACCGCCGCGTCGAACAGGCGCGTCAGGCACTCGTCGGCGGCGTCGCTGTAGCGAGCCGGGAGCTCGAGGGGCGGGAGCCGGTGCTCGAGCACTTCGGTGGAAAGCACCCGGCGGACGTGTCGCAGCGACGCCTCCTCCATCGAGCGAGCCTAGAGCGGCGGGCAGTGACGCCAAGACTGACGACCGTGACGGTACGCTCGTCCCGGAGGCGATGCTCATGCTGGAACCGCACGGATCCCGTGGCGTGATGAAGGCGGGACACTACGTCGTGGTCGCCGCCGTGGCGGTCGTCGCTGCGATCGTGGCCTTCGTCGTCCTCTCTTTCGTCGTCGGGGTCGTCTTCGAGATCCTGAAGATCGCGATCATCGTGGCACTCGTGGCCGCTGCCTTCTGGGCGATATCCAAGGTCGCCCGCCGCCGCCGCTGACCCTCTCAGCTGAAGCGGCCGCTCAGCTCGGGTGGCCGGATCAGCTGGAGGGAACTGCCTCGGCCTCGGCTTGGCGCATCCACGTCTCGTACATGGCGGCGTAGCGCCCGCCTGCAGCTACGAGCTCGTCGTGCGAGCCGGTCTCTGCGATCTCGCCGTCGTCGACGACGACGATGCGGTCGGCCTTCATCGCGGTCGAGAGGCGGTGCGCGATGAGGACGGCCGTGCGGCCTTCGAGGAGGACGTCGAGGGCGGCTTCGACCTTTGTCTCGGAGAGGAGGTCGAGGTTGGACGTAGCCTCGTCGAGCACGAGCACACGGGGATGAGCCAGGAACGCCCGTCCGAGCGCGATCAGCTGGCGTTCGCCGGAGGAGAGCGACTGCCCGCGCTCGTGCACGAGGGTGTCGAGGCCGTCCGGCAGGCGGCCGAGCATCTCCTCGAGGCCGACGGCGTGCACGGCCTCGTCGACCTCCGAGTCGGCCGCCTCTGGTCGCGCAAAAGCGAGGTTGTCCTTCACCGTGCCGGCGAAGAGGAAGGGCTCCTGGGGCACGACTCCGAGCTGGCGGCGGAGCGACCGGAACGTCACCTCTCGCAGGTCGTGGCCGTCGATGAGCACGCGGCCCTCGCTCGGATCGTAGAAACGCGTGATCAACTTCGCCAACGTCGACTTCCCAGCACCGGTCGGTCCCACGAACGCAACGGTCTCGCCCGGTTCGATCGTGAGGTCCACCCCGTGGATGACGGGAGTGTCGGGGTCGTACCCGAACGAGACGTGCCGGAAGCTGATCCGGCCTTCGATTGGGGGGAGCTCGTAGGCGCCGGCGGCCTCGGGGACGCTCGGGCGTGTCTCGAGCAGGGTCCGTAGCTTGTAGACCGAGGCCTGGCCCTGCTGGTACGTGTTGTACTGCTGCACGAGCAGCTGGATCGGCTGCAGGAAGCGGTTCAGGTAGAGGAAGAACGCGAACAGGGCGCCGATCGTCAGTTGGTGGTGCAGCACCATGTCGCCGCCGATCGCGAGCAGGGCTCCCTGGCCGAGGACCGACAGCATCTGCGTGCCCGGCCCGTAGAGGGCGTTGAGCTGGGCTGTGTAGATGTTGGCGTCCCGGTACCTGCCGACGACGTTGCGGTGGTGAATGACGTTGTGACGCTGCCGGTTGTGCGAGGTGACGATTCGCACGCCGTGCAGTGACTCGGACAGGTCGGCGAGGACGTTGGCGATGCCGTCGCGCACCTTGTCGTATGCGTTCACCGAGGCTGATCGGAACCAGAGCGACAGGATGGTGAGCACCGGGACGATGAGGAGCACGGTGATGAGCGCGAGGCGCACGTTCATCGTGAAGAGGACGGCCGTGATGACGACCATGGTGAGCCCCTGGATGGCGAACTGGGCGAGGCCGTCCTGCAGCAGCTGCTGGAGGTTCTCGATGTCGGCCGTCATCCGGCTCATGAGGACTCCGGCTTTCTCGTCGGTGAAGAAGTCGAGCGAGAGCCGCTGCAGGTGTGCGAAGACCCTGACCCGCAGATCGTTCATGACCCCGGCCGCCAGCCGGCCGGTGGTGCGGACCTGCGAGCGCTGGGCGAGCGCCGTCACGGAGGCGCAGACGAGGTAGGCGAGAGCGGCGAGGGCGATGACCGACAAATGCTGGTGGGGCGGGATCATCCCGTCGTTGACGGCGATCTCGGTGAGGTACGGACCTGCCTGGAGGGTCACGCTCATCACGACGATGAGGGCGGCAGCGATCCAGAGCAGCTTCGGGTAGGCCGTCAGCAGCCGCCACAAGGTCAGGCGGCGGAGGTCCTCCTCACTCTCGCGGTGGTGGAAGACGGCCGTGGGCTCCGGGTGCTCCGGCTCGCTCTCGAGGAGCCTGTCGACGCCGTCCTGCAGCTCCGCTGGGATGCCGCCGAACGGTAGGCCGGAGGCGGTCGCCGCCGATTGGCCACCGGGCGCGAACATCGGCCCGCCACCTCCTCCGTGCCAGCCCATCAGAGACCGGTCCCGGCGTGGTGAGTGTCGGCGAACGCCGTGCTCTCGGCGACCGCGTCCTGCTCTACTTGAGCGGCGAGCACCTCGGCGTAGAGCGGGGATGTCTCGAGGAGCTCGGCATGGCGGCCGTCGGCTACCACTCTGCCGTCCTCGAGGAGGATGACCCGATCGGCGAGGCTGATCGTCGAGAGGCGGTGGGCGATGATCAGCGTGGTGCGACCGCGCATCAGGCGGCGGAGCGCCTCGTGGATCTGCTGCTCGACATGGACGTCGATGGCGCTCGTGGCGTCGTCGAGGATCAGGATCGGCGGGTTCACGAGGAGCGTGCGCGCGATCGCGATCCGCTGTCGCTGCCCACCGGACAGCGTGTAGCCGCGCTCGCCGACGACTGTGTCGTATCCCTGCGGGAGACCCTCGATGAACTCGGCCGCGTTGGCGGCTTCGGCTGCTGCGGCGACCTCCTCGATAGCGGCAGTCGGTCGTCCGTAGGCGATGTTCTCCCGGATCGAGACCGAGAACAGGAACGGCTCGTCGAGGACGAGGCCGACGTTGGCCCGCAGACTTGCGAGCGTGAGGTCCCGGACATCGTGCCCGTCGATGCGCAGCACGCCGCCCTGCACGTCGTAGAAACGCGCCACCAGTCTCGCCACCGTCGACTTCCCGGCCCCGGTCCTGCCGACGAGCGCCACGGTCTGGCCTGGTTCCACATGCAGATCGAAGGCATCGAGGACGGTCGGGCGATCTCCTCCGGGATAGCCGAAGACGACGTGATCGAAGCGGACGTCGCCCTTGCACCCCACGAGATCCACGGCACCTGGCCGCTCGACGATCTCCGACCGCTCGTCGAGTATCTCGTAGATGCGCTCTGCCGAGGCGGCCGCTCGCTGGCCCATCATGATCAGCATCCCGAGCATCGTGAACGGGACCTGCATCATGAGCAGGTAGGCGTTGAAGAGATC
>JAKCCH010000015.1 GCA_021838945.1 Actinomycetes bacterium | reverse complement strand
CGGCCACGGCCTTCGGCTCCTCTCTTCAGTTGGTTGGACAACCGAAGTTTGGGAGCCGGAGGCCGCCTCAGCGGTGGATGGTCACCGAGATCACGGCGTCGGCCTCAACCCTGATTCGCGAGGAGCCCGTTTCTCGAGGGCAGCGGGACATTGCCTCGTCTGCCGACGGCGAGAGAGAGATGGTCGCGTCGGACGGTCACGGCACCGCCGAGTGCGCGATGTCCAAGAGCACAGGTGGTGCGCAGCCGAGCGGGCGTCGACCGGCCCAGTTTCTAGCGCGGCGCCGTCCCAGTCGAGGCTTGCACGTAGCCGGCAACCGCATCAGCCCAGGTTTCCATGCGGGCGAGCATGAGGGCGGTGAGCGTGTCGGCAGGAGTCGTGTGCTGGTGCGGGCGCGGGCAGCGACGCTGGGCTGTGGCGGAAGTTGTCTCCCGCCCGCCCACGCCATCTCATCGCAGAAAGGTGAACAGTTGTTCTCCGGCGATGAGCTCTCGCGGCGCCCCGGGGTACCTCATCGCGCCGAGCGCGGGCCCGCTGTCTACCTCGCGTGTCGCATAATCGAGCTCTTCGAAGCCGGCGTCACGGAACCACGCTCTGATGGCGTCGTTACGGTCGTCTCGGTCTCTTCCGCGCGACCAAACAAGGGTGGCACCCGACTGGCACAGCTGCGGGGCCGCCCTGACCGTCTGCTCGATATCGGAGTCGCTGATGTTGCCGAAGATGCCGATCAACATCACGACATCCGCAGGCACTGCTCCCGCGTAGGACGCCGAGTTGCCGGCGTCGGCGACCCTGACCTCGACCCCCGACAGGCCGGCCGAAGCGGCGGCGTCGCGGGCACGTGCGGCGATTCCCGGATGGAGCTCGATGAGCGTTGCCCTCACCCGTTCGGCATCGGGGCGTTCGGAGAGGACGCCGAGGAGATCCCTCCCGTCGCCCGAGCACAAGCTCAGCAGCCGCAGCTCACCATGATGCCGGTCGAACGCGTCGGCGAGATACTGCTGGACCACGCGAAGACGCCATGAAAGCCCGGAGTTGGGATCGTCATACGCTTTGTGCCAGCTCACGTAGTCGCGGAGTTCAGACATGAGGACAAGCTATCGGCGATGATGAACACACCTGCCTCGGGATGTCCGGCGCCCCGGTAGCTACGGGTCTGTGGTGTGACAGCTTGCCGAACCGACTGTCACGGTGACGGCCTCGCCGGCGTGCTGATTCCACAGGTAGACGACCGCCGACCCTTGCGCGTTGGTCTCGTAACTGTAGGTGTCCGTCGCCGAGTGGGCTGTCGCGGTTGCATAGGGCTTGTCTGAGGACACGTGGATGTCGAGGTCCCCGGGGTAGCTGTCGTTCGCAGGAACCGAGTAGACCTTGCACCATGCTCCGACGAGCGCTGTCGTCGGTGCGGAGCTGAGCGGCACCGTCGTCGTGGTCGTCGACGAGCTGCTTATTGCCGTCGTGTTCGGCGGAGAACGGCGCAGGATGACTACTCGCCATACGGGGTGGATCTCCATCCAGCCATGGTCAGTATCGAGCACGTACGGGCCCGTCACCCTCACCAGCGCTCCCATCGGTGGGGTGTGGATATCCGCTCCGGTACAGACCCCGTAGTTGTACGTCCCTCGAGCCGGCTTCGGGGGACGGCCCGGAGGGCAGTGCGGCTGGTCAGCCGGCACGATCTCGGTAACGAGGTGGCGGTACTGCTCGGAGTCGTTGTATCTGTTCAGCAGGTGGTTCTCGCCGGGCAGCAACCTGAGAGCGACATGGACATCACCGTCGTCCTCCCGCCGGATGTAGGCGACGGTGCCGACGACGGTGAGGCACCTTACGCGTACCTTCAGCCGGTACGGGTGGTACACGTTCGCCAACGGATTCCCGGGTCGGCAACCGCCTGCCTCGGCCACGAGGTGGTAGGGGTGACGATGAGGTTGGTGAGACGGCGGAGCACTCGAGAGGCTTGACCCGATTGCTGCGGCTCCGGCCCCCGCAACTGCCAACGCGACGAGGCCCTTTGCCTTGGCGCCCCGCAATGCCAGTCTCGAGAACGCACCGGGCACACGGCTCACGACCTACGCCTCCTGGTCCGGACATCCTCGCCGGATGTGCGCGCCTGCCGTCGTCGCGTTCTCGTGCCGCTCGTCCCTATTGCCGAGAGTGGAACGAACCGCCGAGTCCATCGGAGAGGCTCCCGGCGCCAGGTCGTATGAGGGCAGGCAGTTGGTTGTGCCCGATACGCCACTCGCCGCGCTGAGCGTGGCACGCGTCTGCGGCGGGCGAGGTGGCGGCGAAGCGGTCTGGTCGTCGGGCGCACGGGAGCGGGGCGCCCCAAGGGGGAGAGCCCGAGAGGCGACGGCCGGCGGTAGCCGCTCGAGCCATGGGACTGCCCGCTCGTCGCTGTTCGGCACCGGCTCAGCGTATGTTGCGGTCCCCGCGGAGGTAGCACTCGCTGCCGTGGACGAACGGTGAGCGGCCACAGTGACCCCGGCGGCGGAATCGGCGCTATCCTCTCAGCGATACCGCAGGGTGCTTCCCAGCGGCGGCTGGCAAGAACGGTGCTGGCCAGGCCCACGAGACGCTATATCGAGTCGGCCATCATCGCCCCTCGACCGACTGGAGTCTCATGAGCACCCCTAGCCCTGGCCTGGCGTCCGCGCCCGCCCGCTTTTCCGACCTCGGCATCCCACCGACACTGACGGCTGCGCTCGAGGAGCGTGGGATCCTCTCCGCTTTCCCGATCCAGGCGGTCACTCTGCCGGACTCCCTTGCGGGCCGCGATGTCTGCGGCAAGGCACCGACCGGCTCTGGCAAGACCCTGGCGTTCGGGTTGGCGGTGCTCTCCCGGCTGGCCGCGAAGCCTCGCTCGGAGCGGCAGGGTCGCCGCCATGCGACCGCGCTCATCCTCGTCCCCACGCGTGAGCTGGCCGCGCAGATCGAGGAGGTGATGGTGCCCTTGGCCAAGGTCATCGGCGCCCGGGTGACATCGATCTACGGCGGCGTCGGATACGGCAAGCAGGTGACCGCCCTCCGCAGCGGAGTGGACGTGCTCGTCGCGTGCCCCGGACGGCTCTCCGATCTCGTCGGGCGTGGCGACGCCCGCCTGTCTCACGTCGACATGGTGGTGATCGACGAAGCGGACCGGATGGCTGACATGGGCTTTCTCCCAGAGGTGCGACGCCTCGTCGACAGAACCAGTGGGACGCGCCAGACTCTTCTGTTCTCGGCCACGTTGGACGGGCCGGTCGACAAACTGATCCGTGACTATCAGCACGACCCCGTACGTCACGACGTCGTGCCAACAGGCTCCGATCAAGGGGACGTGGCTCATCACTTCTGGCGAGTTGAGTCCCATGAACGCGTGGCCGTGACGACGAAGGTGGTCAGCGCCAGCGGGCCTGCCGTCGTCTTCTGCCGGACCAAGCGCGGTGCCGATCGGCTGTCCGACCGCCTGGCACGTTCAGGTCTCGCCTCGGCAGCTATCCATGGCAACCGCAGTCAGAGCCAGCGCGAGAGGGCTCTGGCCGCGTTTCGCAGCGGACGGCTCGACGTGCTCGTCGCCACCGACATCGCAGCGCGGGGGATCCACGTTGATGCCGTGCCGCTCGTCGTACACTTCGATCCAGCCGCCGACAGCACCGACTATGTCCACCGATCCGGCCGTACCGGCCGAGCAGGCGCTGACGGGACGGTCGTGTCTTTGGTGGGAAGCGAGCATCTTGCCGCGATCAAGCAGATCCAGCGGCGCCTCGGTCTCTCGAGCGGCGTCTCCTCGCCAGACCTCTCTTCCCTCGCCGCCGGTGTTGCCATCCGCCCTGTTCATGAGGGTGCTCCCCGGGTGAAGGTGAAGCCAGAGGCCCGCGGGTACGGCAAGCGTGGGCGCGCGACGTCGAACGAGCGCGCCACCCGGCAGAGCCGCTCCTCTCGAGATCGAAGCAGAACCACGCGGGGCTCGGGTCGCTGAGATCCGAGCGGCGCGGCCCCCGCGTCGGAGCGGGCTCGACCAGGGGCCGACGCATCGGTCCCGCGCCCTCGCCTGGTCACGTCGCGCCCGGAGGATGCGGATGGTTCCAGGTCGGTGACCTCGGGGTCGGTCTGCTGTCCGACCGCTCTCATGGGCGGGGCGGCGGATGGCGCTGGGCGTCCCGTCACCGTGCCTGCTCGACGCCAGAGGTGCGACGTCGTGTCCGGCGGCGAGGTCGCCGACTGACCTGCGGCTGCCGGTCACGTGTTGGGCCGACCAGCGCCGCGCCCAACAGACTGGCGGCGCGCGGAGAACGACCCCTCGCGGTCAGGCTTCGGGTCTGACCTACGCCGGCGGTACGTGCCCGGTGCTGTTCGAAACGCCGCGTCGTGCGTCGGGCGGATGGGCAATCAGAGCATGGGGCGCCCTCCGGTCGCGGCTACGCGCCCTCCCGAGAGGTAGCTTCCGTCGCCGGAGGCCAGCAAGACCTAGACCGGCACCAGCTCGCTGATCGGGGCGGCCGATCGCGGTGTTGGAGCCGAATTGCTCCACGCTGTCCTCGGGCATCGTCGTGGAGATGAGCGGGGTCCAGATCGGACAGGCGCGACGCTGTTGGCCCGGCTCCCGCGAGGGCCGAGCAGCTGAGCGAGACTGGCGCCGAGGCTCGCGACTCGCTGCCACGGTTGCCGAGTAGGGGGCAAGCGTCGGATTCGGCATGTCGGAGTTCACCGACGAGCTCCCGATGGATGGAGGAGCCTGGCCCCATTGTGGGCAAGCACCGCCTCGCACAGGTGGAACATCGCCGAGAGGTGGTAGCGATCGTGTGGTCCCACTCCTCATCGGGGACATTCTCGAGGGACTCATGGCTCATCTGGAAGGCGGCCTTGTTGACCAGGACGTCCACCTTGCCGAACGCCTCGACTGCCCTCTTCACGATGTTTTGGCAGTGCTCGGGAGAGGACACGTCTCCCCGGACGAGGACGGCCCTTCGGCCGCTGTCTTGCACGCGGCGAGCGGTCTCCTCGGCCTTCCCGTGCTCGCTGAGGTAGGAGATGAGGACATCGGCGCCTTCGCGGGCGAAGGCGATCGCGACTGCTCGCCCGATGCCGCTGTCAGCTCCCGTCATGACGGCGGCCGTGCCCTCGAGCCCGCCGTGCCCCGGTAGCTCGTGTGGCCGCAGTCCGGTGCATCTCCGACCGGTGGCGGGGCGGCTCGCTCATCCAGCTGCCATACCCACTCGAGGCGCTGGCGTGGCGAACCTGCGCCGGCTCGGTGGCGGCGAAGGCTCACTCACCCGCCTGACTCCACGGCGCGGGAGGGGGACGACACGACGTCCGGTGTCGGAGTCAGTGCCCGCGTACCATGCGGCCGTGGAGCACGCACGCCGGCCGTCATCTCCCGAGGACATCACTGCAGCGGCGCGAAAGAGCTTCGACGAGGCACCGGACGCCCGCCTGCGCTTCCTGCTCCAGCGGCTCGTCGAGCACCTGCATGCCTACGCCTGCGAAGTCGGCCTCACGAAGGCCGAGTGGGAGGCAGCCGTCGCCTTCCTGACCGACACCGGCCACAGCTGCAGTGACCGTCGCCAAGAGTTCGTCCTCCTCTCGGACACGCTCGGCCTCTCGATGCTCGTCGACGCCCTGCAGAGCCACCTGCAGGCCGGTGTGACGGAGTCGACCGTGCTCGGCCCGTTTCACGTCGACGGCTCACCGCTTCGCCCGATGGGTTCCTCGATCGCTGAGCAGGAGGGGAGCGGGGAACCCATGTTCGTCTCGGGGAACGTCCGCGGGATCGACGGGCAACCGCTCGCAGGGGCAGTCCTCGACGTATGGCAGAACGCCGCCAACGGCCTCTACGCCGTTCAGGATCCCGAGCAGCCGTTCGAGAACCTGCGCGGTCGCTTTCGGACTGGGTCAGACGGAGCGTTCTCGTTCTGGGCGGTCCGCCCGGTCGACTACCCGATCCCGGACGACGGTCCGGTGGGGAGGATGTTGGCGGCCACCGGGCGCCACCCCTGGCGACCTGCCCATCTGCACCTCGTGGTCTCAGCCACTGGGTGCCACCCGGTGGCGACGCATCTCTTCGACCGGACGAGCCCCTACCTCGGCAGCGATGCCGTCTTCGGCGTGAAGCCGTCGCTCGTCGTCGACTTCCTCGCCCATGGGCCTCACGAGCCCGGAGCGCCCGAGGGATGGAGCGATACCTGGTACTCGCTGGAACGAGACTTCGTCTTGGCGCCAGCCGAGACTTGATCGGTCCAGAGAGCTCGAGCCGCATCGAGCCGGTCGCGGCCTTGGGTCCTGTGGGTCGCAGTGCGCTGTGGCGCCCGGGTCAGGTCCTCCGGGGGCCAGCCGTGGGCCGACGGCTCTCCGCTGTGGTCACGATGCAGCCGGCTTGGCGACCGGGCGAGTCACGAGTGGCCCTGCCACGCTCACCTATCTGTGAGTGACCGCCCGCCTGTCAGAACCGCGGGTCCCGCCACGGTCTGCTGTGAGCGAACCGGTGCGGTGATCACGATCACCTCATGCGAGCCCGGCGGGGAGGAGTGCGTTCCGAGAGATGAAGCGGGCTTGCTCTGCCGCCGCCTAACTGACTAAAGCGCGGCCGGCTGCTTCCTGTCGCGAGGTGACTGCCGTGCCGGCGCCCACGGCGGGAGCAGCTCCCCGCCGTGGGCGCAGAATACGGTCAAGCCGCAGCTTCGGTCGCGACAGCGTCCCGCAACACCGCGAGCAGGTCCGTGGCGTCGATGACGAGGTGGTCGGCTCCGCCGAGGCGTAGCTCAGTTCCCGCGTAACGGGGGAAGAGCACCCGGTCGCCGGGCTTGACCTTGATCAGCTCCTCGTCGTCACCCACGGCGATCACGAGGCCGCGCTGCGGCTTCTCCTTGGCAGTGTCGGGGATCACGAGACCGCTCGAGGTGACGCTCTCGTCCTCCAGCACCTTTAGCAGCACGCGTGCACCGAGTGGTTCTACCTGTTCTGTCATCGCTGACTACTCCTTATCGGTTGGTTTTGGGGCGTTCGGTCTCAAGCCCGCTTGCGCAGTCCGAGCAGCCGGTCGATCTGGGTCTGGTCGAAGCCGACGACAGGTCGGCCGTCGATCTCGATCACCGGCACGCCGATCCGGCCTGTGCGACGGACCAGGTCGTCGGCCGCCTTCTGATCGCGCGAGACGTCGATCTCCCTGAACGGCACTCCCTGGCTGCGCAGGTAACCCTTTGCCCGTTGGCACCACGGGCAGGTGGGCGTCGTGAAGACCAGCACGCGATGCCGGGTCTGGGTAGCGGGCATCAACGGACCTCCTTGGTCATTGCTCGGTTTGGCGAGGTTTCGTCGGCGGGGCTGGCGCCGCGCCGGCGGTCGGTGACGATCCGGTGGACGATGTCGCACGCGTCGGCGATGCGCGGCTCGATCAGCCGGTAGTAGACGGTGGTGCCCTCCCTGCGCGACTCCACCAGCCCTGCGTGTCGCAGTACGGAGAGGTGCTGGCTGGCGTTGGGCAGGCTCATGCCGAACAGCTCGGCGAGGTCGCCCACGCAGCGCTCTGCATGCCTGAGCGCATCGATGAGAAGCAGGCGCTTCGGATCGGTCAGGACCTTGCAGAGCTCGGCATGCGACCTGAAGGCGGCGTCCTCAGCAGGCGATGACGTCGCGGCTTCCGAACTCATGTGGACGATGATATCAATCATTGCGTGATTGCGCAATCAAAGCAGTAGCAGCTCGGAGAGCGATGCCGTCGGCGGAGCGCCCGGCTCCCCGGGGTGCCCCCGGCCCCGGGCGGCAACGGCGGGTGCGGCAAGTCATGGCCCGGGACCTGTGGCGGTCCAGCTCGCTGGCGCCCACCGTCTCCGCCTCACCGACCCGGGGCTTTCCGACCAGCCGAGACGACATCGGCGACACCGAAAGCGGCTCGCCGCCGTGCACGGAGGGACGCCGTGTGCGACAAGAACCGTTCCCGGGGTAGGCGTCCGACGATTTGGGTAGCTAACCGCCGCTCGTAACCACCGAGGCAGAGACCCCCCATGCCGACCCAGAGACAAGTCCTAGACGCGATCGGTGTCGACTGTGACTACGACGCTGCCGCTGCCCGATTGCACATCCCGCCCGGGCAGGCCTACCTCATCGCCACAGGCCTCCCCGCGGACGGCAGCGACACGTCCTCCCCGGACGAGACGCTGCGCAGACCCGGTGCCATGAGAGGGAGCACTCAGCATCTCGTCTATCAGCGGCCACGTACCAGCGACCCGATCCAGAAGTCGCTGGTGCACGAGTGGATCCGTGGGCGAGCGGAGAGTGACCCTCAGATGGTCTCGGCGGCGCGGTCGAGGGGCGCGGAACCAGGCCAGACCGGAGACACCGACGACACTGACGTCTGCGACGTGCTCACCCGCCAGCACGACACGGTCACCGCCCTGATGCAGCAGCTGAAGGCCATTCCCGGCGTGACCAAGGGCGGAAGCGAGGTGCACCAGTCCCGACGCAAGTCGATCGTCGACATGATGACCGTCGAGCTCTCCCGGCACGAGACCGCCGAGCAGGAGCACCTCTGGCCAGCGGTGCGCGACCTCTTAGCCGGGGGCGGCCAGATCCTGGAGCAGGCGCTCGAGCAGGAGCAGGAGGGAAAGGACAGCCTCGTCGCGCTCGGCAAGACCGAGCCGTCGCAGGAGCGCTTCGACGAACTGGTCGAGGAGCTCGAGAAGAGGCTCCGCAGACACGTGGCCTTCGAGGACAAGGTTCTCCTGGCGGTTCGAGATTCCATGGCGGAGGAGGACCGGCGGGCCATCGGTGAGCGGATCCTCCGGGCGGAGCAGCATGCGCCCACGAGGTCTCACCCGCACGCTCCCGGGCAGGCCGCCGCCACCGTTACGGCGGCTGCTGCCTCTGCCGCCCCGCTCGACAAGGCACGGGACGGGCTTGGCGACCGTCAGGCCGAGCGCCCCGGCCGGGCCGAAGAGGAACCGTACTCACACACCGAGGAGGTCTGATGAAGATCAACGACTGGCCCGTGCTCCGCCAGGCGCGGGGGTCCGACAAACTGGGCCGCGGACAGGCCGTCAAGTCCTCGACCTCCTCCCATCTCCGTGCCCGGGTGGTCGAGGCCGACAAGATCACGAAGTCGGTCTGCCCCTACTGCGCGGTCGGGTGTGGTCAGAACGTCTTCGTCAAGGACGAGAAGGTCGTCCACATCGAAGGTGACCCGGACTCCCCGGTCAGTCGTGGGCGGCTCTGCCCCAAGGGCTCTGCCAGTCTGCAGCTCGCCACCGGCTCCTCCCGCCGTTACGAGGTGCTCCACCGCAAGCCAGGAGCCACCGACTGGGAGGTACTCGACCTCGACACTGCCATGGACATGGTCGCTGACCGGGTGATCGAGACTCGCCGGCAGACCTGGCAGTGGCGCGACGAGGACGGTCGCGACGTGCGTCGCACGCTCGGCATCGCCAGCCTCGGTGGCGCCACTCTCGACAACGAAGAGAACTACCTGATGAAGAAGCTGTACACCGCCCTCGGGGTGATACAGGTAGAGAATCAGGCACGAGTCTGACACTCCTCCACCGTCCCCAGTTTGGGGACATCGCTCGGCAGGGGAGGAGCCACCACCTTCCAGCAGGACCTCCAGAACGCTGACTGGATCGTCATCGAGGGATCCGACATGGCCGAGTGCCACCCTGTTGGGTTCCAGTGGGTGATGGAGGCAAAGGCACGGGGCGCCAAGGTGATCCACGTCGACCCGAGATTCACCCGCACGAGTGCGGTAGCGGATCTTCACGTGCCGTTGCGGCCAGGCAGCGACATCGCCTTTCTCGGTGGGATCATCAACTACGTCATCCAGAACGAGAAGTACTTCCGCGACTACATCGTCGCCTACACCAACGCTCCGATGCTCATCAGCGAGGACTTCCGTGACACCGAGGACCTCGACGGCGTGTTCTCCGGCCTCGACGAGGAGGACCGGAGCTACGACTTCCACACCTGGATGTACGAGGGCGTGGAGGTGCAGGCGGCCTCCGGCCAACGTGATCAGGAGTATCAGGACCGCGCGAACAGGGGGAGCCAAGACAACCCGTCGCACGGCCAGGGCAAGAGCCGCCAGGCGACCTCCTACGAGGCGGGCCGCGGCGAATCCCATGGCTCGGGCGGCGTCAAGGTCGGCCAGGGCGGCGAGCGGGACGACGCGCTGCAGCACCCCCGGTGCGTCTTCCAGATCCTGAAGCGGCACTACTCCCGCTACACCCCTGAGATGGTGGAACAGATCTGCGGTGTTCCGCAGGAGGCGTTCCTCGAGGTGTGCAAGACCCTCGCCGACGGGGCCGGGCCCGACCGCACCGGGGCCTTCTGCTATGCCGTCGGCTGGACCCAGCACACCGTCGGCGTGCAGTACATCCGGGCAGCCGCCATCCTGCAGCTGCTGCTTGGCAACATCGGGCGACCTGGCGGAGGGATCCTCGCCCTGCGCGGCCATGCCAGCATCCAGGGGTCCACCGACATCCCAACTCTGTACAACCTGCTCCCCGGGTACATCCCGATGCCCCATGCCCACGATGACGAGAACCTCGAGGCGTTCCTCGAGGGAGCCTCGACCGACAAGGGCTACTGGGGGGAAATGAAGGCGTACACCGTGAGCCTCCTCAAGGCCTGGTGGGGTCCGGCCGCCACGCCGGAGAACGACTTCTGCTTCGACTACATACCGCGCCTCACCGGGAGCCACAGCACCTACGAGACCGTGATGGCCCAGATGGACGGCTCCTGCAAGGGGTACTTCATCTGGGGTGAGAACCCGGCCGTAGGCTCCGCCAACGCCAAGATGCAGCGCCTCGGCATGGCCAACCTCGACTGGCTGGTCGTCCGTGACTTCTCGCTCATCGAGTCGGCGACCTGGTGGAAAGACGGACCCGAGATCGAGACAGGGGAGCTCACGACCGAGGACATCAAGACCGAGGTCTTCTTCTTCCCTGCCGCCGCCCACACCGAGAAGAACGGCAGCTTCACCAACACCCAGCGGATGCTCCAGTGGCACCACGCGGCGATCGAGCCTTACGGCTCAGCGAGAAGTGACCTGTGGTTCGCCTACCATCTCGGTCGCCTCATCAGAGAGAAGCTGACCTCCCCGGCCGAGGGCTGCGACGACCTCGATCGGCCGATACTCGATCTCACCTGGGACTACCCGACCGAGGGATCCATCGCTGAGCCGTCGGCCGAGGCGGTCCTCGCCGAGATCAACGGGTGGGACGGCGACGGTCAGCCGCTCACGTCCTACGAGCAGCTTAACGAGGACGGCTCCACAGCCTGCGGCTGTTGGATCTACTGCGGCGTCTACACCAACGGCGTCAACCAGGCCGCTCGGCGTAAGCCCGCCAAGGAGCAGAACTGGGTCGCCAACGAGTGGGGATGGGCATGGCCGGCCAACCGGCGCATCCTCTACAACCGGGCCTCTGCCGACCCCTCGGGGAAGCCGTGGAGCGAGCGCAAGGCGCTCGTCTGGTGGGACGAGGACAATGCCGAGTGGACGGGTCATGACATCCCCGACTTTGCGAGGTCGAAGTCACCGTGGCACCGCCCACCGCCTGGCGCCCGAGGCGCCGAGGCGCTGTCGGGGACGGATGCGTTTGTGATGCAGGCCGATGGTAAGGCGTGGCTCTTCGTGCCAGCAGGGCTCACCGACGGCCCACTCCCAACCCACTACGAGCCGCAGGACTCGCCGGTGCCCAACCTCCTCTACTCCCAGCAGCGCAATCCGGTTCGCCAGGTCTTCAGCCGCAAGCACAACCGGTACCACCCGAGTCCCTCTGAGCCGGGCGCACAGCTGTTCCCATATGTGATCACCACCTACCGCCTCACCGAGCATCACGCCGCCGGTGGTATGAGCAGGTGGGTGCCGTACCTCTCGGAGCTCCAGCCGGAGATGTTCTGCGAGGTCTCTCCTGAGCTCGCTTCGGAGCGGAATCTCGAGCACAACGGGTGGGCGATGATCGTCACAGCCCGCAACGTCATCGAGGCGCGAGTCATGGTCACCGACCGGATACGGCCGCTCAGGATCAACGGCAAGGTGGTCCATCAGATCGGTCTGCCCTACCACTGGGGCGCCAACGGCTACTCGACGGGCGACGCCGCCAACGAGCTGGCCGCCCTCTCGCTCGACCCCAACGTCCACATCCAGGAGGTCAAGGCCTTCAGCGGGGACATCCGGCCGGGACGGCGGCCACGGGGTCCGAGCCGGGTAGCGCTCGTCGAGGAGTACATCCGGCGAGCCGGGATCGACGGCGAGACGGGCATGGAGGTGCGCGATGGCCACTGAGATGAATCTGCTGGAGCGGGGTGACGTAGCAGCGAGCAGCGGTTATGAGAGCCCTCCCCCCCGAGTGGGCTTCTTCACCGACACGTCGGTGTGCATCGGCTGCAAGGCGTGCGAGGTCGCCTGCAAGGAGTGGAACCACGTACCCGAGGACGGTCTGAACTTCACCGGCATGTCGTACGACAACACAGAGGGCCTCGGCGCCGACAGCTGGCGGCACGTGGCCTTCATCGAGCAGAAGGTCGTCGGCACCGACGGCTCGGGACAGGACGGTATCCGGTGGCTCATGGCCTCGGACGTGTGCAAGCACTGCACCCATGCCGCCTGCCTCGACGTCTGTCCGACGGGGTCGCTCTTTCGCACCGAGTTCGGCACCGTCGTCGTGCAGGAGGACATCTGCAACGGCTGCGGCTACTGCATCTCCGCCTGTCCCTACGGGGTGATCGACCAGCGGCACGGGGACGGGCGAGCTTGGAAGTGCACGCTGTGTTACGACCGACTGTCGGTGGGTGTCGAACCGGCCTGCGCCAAGGCTTGTCCGACGGACTCGATCCAGTTCGGACCGCTCGAGGAGTTGCGAGCTCGGGCGGAGAGACGACGTGACCAGCTTCACCGGTCGGGGGTGATCGACGCCCGGCTGTACGGCGAGAGTCCCGACGACGGAGTCGGGGGGGACGGGGCTTTCTTCCTCCTCCTCGACGAACCGGAGGTATACGGACTCCCACCGGACCCGATCGTGACCACCCGCGATCTGCCCGCCATGTACCGGCGGGCCGGGGTCGCGGCGGCGGCGCTGGTCTCCGTCGTGGTCCTTGGGTTCGGAGGAGCCCGGCGATGAGCAGCTCAGTCACCAAGCAGGGACTACGAGAGGTCCATCCCGGCCGGGAGGCGGTGAGCCAGGTACAGGCCACGGCGGACGTCTCCCAGCGACCGCACCGCCGGGCCGGCGGTGAGCGCTCGATGGTGGGAGAAGCGGACTTCCGCTCCTACTACGGCAAGCCGATCATCAACAAGCCTGTCTGGGAGGCGCCCGACATACCGGGCTACCTCTTTCTTGGCGGGCTCGCGGGTGCCAGCTCGGTGATGGCCGCGGCGGCGACCGCCAGCCACCGCGGCGCCCTCGCCCGGGCCCTCAAGCTGTCGAGCACAGCCGCCGTCAGCCTCTCGGGCATCGCCCTCGTCCACGACCTCGGACGGCCCGCCCGGTTCGCCAACATGCTGCGCGTTCTGAAGCCGAGCTCGCCGATGAGCGTGGGATCCTGGCTGCTCGCTAGCTTCACACCGCTCTCGGCTGCTGCGAGCCTGAGCGCCCTCACCGGCCGGTTCCGGCTGGTCGGCGCGGCGGGCACTGCGGGCGCCGCTCTCCTCGGGCCAGCGGTGGCGACCTACACAGCGGCGCTGGTCTCCAACACCGCAGTCCCTGCCTGGCACGAGGGGTTCAAGGAGATGCCTTTCGTGTTCGCCGCATCGGCCGTCAGCTCGGCGGCGGGTATGGGCCTTGTGGTTGCGCCACTCCACGAGTCGGGCCCGGCTCGGCTTCTCGGCGTGACCTCGGGGGCAGCGGAGCTCGGTCTGATGGAGCTGATGAAGCGGAACATGGGGGCGGTGAAGGAGGCCTTCACCTCGAGTGAGAAGGCGCACCGCTACGAGAAGGGCGCCAAGATCGCCATCGTCACCGGCATAGCCGCCGCGCTGCTCGGAAAGCACAGCAGGGTGGCGTCCGCCTTCGCGGGCGCCGGGCTCCTCGTGGGGTCCGCCCTGTCTCGCTTCGCGATATTCGAGGCCGGCCTCGAGTCGGCCGAGGACCCGCGCTACACCGTCGTTCCCCAGCGCAAGAGGCTCGAGGAGAGGAATCGTGGCTGACCTGTTCGTGCTGATACAGGGGCATCACGACGAGCTGATTGCCGTCCTCAGCGACCTTGCCACCGGACCCGAGAGCGAGGAGCACTCGCCGTGTGAGCAGAAGACGATGTCGAGCCGGCTGGTGATGATGGCGTCCCGCCACGAAGCAGCAGAGGAGCAGTACCTCTGGCCAGCGGTGAGACGTGTGGTCGAAGGCGGTGAGGAGATGGCGGTACACGCCCTCGAGCAGGAGTCCACCGCCAAGCGGCTGCTGCACGACCTCGATCGGATCACCCCAGGCAACGCCGACTTCGCCGCGCTGGCCCGTCAAGTCTCCGCCGCGGTGCACGACCATGTGACCTACGAGGAGGCCACGGTGCTCCCCTCGCTGAGGCTGCGGATGAGCCCGGGAGAGGTGGAGCGGCTCGGCGCCCGGTATGCGAGGGCCCACCAAGCCGGCCCGACTCGCCCGCACCCGCTCACCCCTCCCCGGCGCTCCCTGCTCAAGTCGGCCGGCTCGGCCATGGCCCTCGTCGACCGCACGCGAGACGTCCTCACCCGGCGCGGTCGGTAGCCCCTGGCCTTCCGCCCGGTGGGGCGGTGGATGGCGCGTCCGATCGAGCCACGCCGGTCGACGAGTGACCCGACGAAGCGATGGTGGGCGGCATGGCACCGGAGACGAGCACGACTTTCGACCGTGAGAGATCCGTCGATCGGTCGGGTACCAGGTCGGCAGACCGATGCTCCCACGAGAGGCCGGCGATGGCGGGCCCGGCAGCTCGGTGCCTGGGTGCCCCGGCGCCGGCGAGGACCGATTGGGGCCCCCATCGTCCAAGCGGTTCCGCCGGACCGACGAAGCCGAAGTGACCCGTGGTACGCAGGCGCAGGACCCGATCGGCCCGGCCGGTTGCTCGACGCCTCACGACCCAGCACGTCGTCACCGCACCTCGCACGTCTGACATCGCGGACCATCCCCCGTCCTGTCCCGGTGGGTGCCGCTCGGAACCGCTCGGGACGGAGTCCGCCGGTGCTGGTCACCTCCGGTACGGCACCGTCCGAGGCCCCGACCCCAGGCTGATAGCCACTGCGCCGTCTGCTCCCAACCGGCACCCCGGGCAGTCGCACCGAGGGTTCCGCCGGACGTTACAGAGGTTCTGTAGCCTCCGGTCGAGATGCTCTCCGTCCACCGCTCCGAACGCGCCGACCACCTTGTCGAGTCGCTCGGTGACCTCTTGCTCGACGCGCTCGCCGACCCGATGGCGGTCGAGATCGTGGCGGTGCCGAGCCGGGGCGTGGAGAGGTGGTTGACCCAGCGGCTCTCTCATCGGCTCGGCGCGACGGTCGGTGGCGACGGAGTCTGCGCCAACATGGAATTTCCCTTCCCGGGCACCCTCGTCGGGGAGGCGACCTCGGTCGCCTGCGGGCTCGACCCAGAGGCCGATCCCTGGCCGCCGGACCGGTCGGTCTGGCCGCTTCTCGAGATTGTGGACGAGAACCTTGGGGCGACGTGGCTCGAACCCCTCGTCGATCACCTGGTGGCGGGGTCGCCCGACGCCTCGCAGCTGCGTCGGTTCGCGACCGTGCGTCACCTCGCAGACCTGTTCGACCGATATGCCGTCCATCGTCCGGACATGATCCGCCAGTGGGTGGAGACGGTGGCGGGCACCACTGGCGCGAGAGACTGGCAGGCGGAGCTCTGGCGTCGCCTCCGCCAGCGGATCGGTGTCCCGAGCCCTGCCGAACGCGTGGAGGCCGCCATCGCCACGCTCGTCGAGCAGCCCGAGCTGCTCGATCTGCCGGCGCGGCTCTCGCTGTTCGGCTTGACGCGTCTCCCGGCGAGTCACCTCCCCGTTCTGGAGGCGATCGCACAGAACCGGGAGGTTCACCTCTTCCTGCTGCACCCCTCGGGTCGGTTGTGGAACTCGGTGGAGGCTGGGGCGGAGGGTCTCCCGGTCTATCCGGTCAGCCGTAGCGACGACCCGACCGCCTCGCTCGCGGTGAACCCCTTGCTGCGCTCCTGGGGGCGCGACGCGAGGGAGATGCATCTCGTGCTCCGCTCACGGGGGGTCACCGGTGGCGAGCACCGTCCCGTACCAGAGCACTCGAGCAGCCACCGGACGCTTCTCGAGCGGCTCCAGTCGGATGTCCGGGCCAATCGCGAGCCTCCCGGCGGTCCACGTACTAGCACCGAGGCGGACCCACGGCCCCCGATCGACCCCGGCGACGGCAGTCTGCGCGTCCACTCGTGTCATGGTCGGCTCCGTCAGGTGGAGGTTATGCGGGATGTCCTCCTCCACCTGCTCGCTGACGACCCGACGCTCGAGCCGCGAGACATCATCGTCATGTGCCCCGACGTGGAGTCTTTCGCACCGCTCATCCACGCCGTCTTCGGATCGAGCAACCAGCCGACGTCCTACGACGGCGAGGATGCTCACTGGCCGAAGGAGCCGGGCCCGCCACAGGTTCGTGCTCGGATCGCCGACCGGTCGATCCGACAGACGAACCCGGTGCTCGCCGTGGCGGCGAAGCTGTTGGAGCTCGCCTCCGGGCGCCTCCCCGCGTCGGAGGTGCTCGACCTGGCAGGGAGCGAGTCGGTGGCACGGCGGTTCCACTTCGACGAGGACGAGCTCGGCCAGCTGGAGCGCTGGGTCGGCGAGACCGGCATCCGCTGGGGCCTCGACCGGGAGCACCGGGCGCCCTGGCACCTTGGCCACGTGCCCGACAACACCTGGCATGCCGGCCTCGACCGCCTGCTGCTCGGCGTGGCGATGGCCGAGGAGGAGCAGCGGCTCTTCAACGACGTCCTCCCGCTCGACGACGTGTCCAGCGGCGACGTCGAGCTGGCGGGCCGGTTCGCCGAGTTCGTGGACCGGCTCGGGACGGCGGTGGAGCGGTTGCAAGGACGGCATCCGGTCACCGAGTGGGTGGCGAGCCTCGCCGAGGCCACCGAGAGCCTGGCGCTCGCCGCCCCGGGCGAGCAGTGGCAGCACGACCAGCTGCACTGGGTGCTGGGGGACGTGGAGGAGGCGGCGCAGGCCGGCGAGTCCGGCCAGACGGGCCCTCGCCGAAGCGCGCAGACCCTGCTCGCTCTGGCCGAGGTACGGTCTCTGCTCGACGACCGTCTCCGGGGTCGGCCGACGAGGGCAAACTTCCGTACCGGAGATCTCACCATCTGCACGCTCGTCCCAATGCGGTCGGTGCCCCATCGGGTGATCGGGCTGCTCGGCCTGGACGACGGCGCCTTCCCCCGCCACGCCGCCCAGGACGGTGACGACCTCCTGCTCACCGAGCCTCGTGTCGGCGACCGGGACGCGCGCTCAGAAGATCGGCAGCTACTGCTCGATGCCCTCCTCGCAGCGACTGAGCATCTCGTTCTCACCTACGAGGGCCGCGATCCGAGGACGAATCAGGAGCGCTCGCCATGCGTCCCGGTCGCCGAGCTGCTCGACGTCGTCGACCGCACGGTGAGGGTGCCGGACGGGTCGCCGCACACCAAGCCACGGCAGTACGTCGTGGTCGAGCACCCCCTCCAGTCCTTCGACCCGCGCAACTTCCAGCCGGGCGCACTCGACGGCGACGGATCGTGGAGCTTCGACCCTGTCGACCTCGAGGGCGCCCGCGCGCACAGCGAGCCGCCGGCGGCACCAGCGAGCTTCCTCGCCGCCCCGCTTGAGCCGATCGGCGAGCAGGTGGTCCAGCTCGACTCCCTCGTTCGCTTCCTCGAATTCCCGGTGCGGCAGTTCCTGCGTGAGCGGCTCGGCTGGTACGGAAGTGGCGGCAGCGACGAAGTGAAGGATGCTCTGCCGGTGGAGCTCGATCCGCTCGAGAAGTGGGGCGTCGGCGAGCGGATCCTGCAGGCGCGTCTCGCAGGCTCCACCCCGGACGAGGCTCGAGCCGCCGAGAAGGGCCGGGGACTGCTGCCGCCCGGGGCACTCGCCACTCATGACCTCGGGGAGGTCGAACAGGCGGTCGACAGGCTGGTCGCGGTGACGAAGGACGCCGGCGGCGTGGCGGTGCCCGACTCGGTCGAGGTGAACCTCCGCCTGCCCGATGGACGGACGCTCATCGGCACAGTCCCCGATGTCCACGAGCTCGAGGACGAGGAGGGAGCAAAGAGCCGCATCGTCCGGTGCCTGTACTCCCGGCTCGCTGCCAAGCACCGCTTGGTGGCGTGGGCCCACTTTCTCGCACTCACGGCTGCGCATCCTGAGCGAGAGGTCACCGCCCTCACGGTCGGGAGAGCGGAAGGGTCTACCAGGGGAGCCCCGCGCATCGCAGTCGCCGAGCTGGCTCTGCTTGCCCCGTCTCCGGACGAACGCCGGGAGCGGGCCCTGCTCGAGCTGGCGGCGCTCGTCGACCTCTACGACCGCGGCATGCGGGAACCCCTGCCGCTCTTTGCCACGACCTCGGAGCGCTTCGTCTCGGCGTTGAGACGGGAGGGTCGCGTCGTCGACGAATGTCACCAGACCTGGGACGCGAGCGACCGCGGCTTCAGCGAGAGCCAGGAACCCGCACACCTCCTCGTCCTGGGCGGGCAGCCGACCTTTTCCGACCTCCTCCGCGAGCCGGCGCGGTCCGACGAGAGCGGCCCGGGCTGGTCGAGCGAGAGGTCTCGTGTCGGGCGGCTCGCCCGACGCCTCTGGGAGCCGGTGCTCGACCATGAGGACCGGAGGTACTGCTGATGGCATCGACGACCGAGCGCGCAGCCGGGCGGTCGATCGCCGAGCCGGATCACTTCGACGTCTGCGGCTCGCTGCCGCCGCTCGGCATCACCGTGCTCGAGGCGAGCGCCGGAACGGGCAAGACTTTCACGATCGCCGCACTGGTGACTCGCTTTGTCGCTGAGGGTGTGCCGATTTCCGAGGTGCTCGCAGTGACCTTCACCCGGCTGGCGACCGGAGAGCTCCGCGATCGGGTGCGCGCCCGCCTGGTGCTTGCCGAAGAGGGGCTCGCCCGCTACCTCGAAGGCGGAGAACTGCTCCCGGCCGACGACTCGGTGCTCCGCCTGCTCGCCACCGGTGACCGAGAGGAGGTGTCAGCGCGCCGGGACCGGCTGACCGACGCCGTCACCTCCTTCGACGAGGCCACGATCACGACGACTCACGGGTTCTGCCAGCTGATGCTGGCAAGCCTCGGGGTCACTGGTGACGTGGCGACAGGCTCGACCCTTCTGGAGGAGCCGAGAGATCTCGTCGAGCAGGCGGTAGACGACCTGTACGTGCGCTGGACCCTGTTTCACGGTCAGGCGCCTCCCTTCAACCGGCGCGAGGCGCTCGGGATCGCCCGTGCGGCGATCGCGAACCCCGACACCCCGCTCGAACCGGCGCCGGGGGCGTCGGACTCTGGGCTCCGGCGCCGCCTGGCGGACGGCGTGCGCGCGGAGGTCGACCGCCGTCTTCGTGATGGCAACCTGCTCACCTTTGACGACCTGCTCGTTCGGCTGAAGAACACGCTGCGCGATCCCCACCGCGGTGCGCCGGCGGCCGACCACCTTCGCGGGAGGTACTCCGTCGTCCTCGTCGACGAGTTCCAGGACACCGATCCCATCCAGTGGGCGGTCGTCCGCTCGGCGTTCGGTACGGGCGAGACCCGCCTCGTGCTGATCGGAGACCCGAAGCAGGCGATCTACGCCTTCCGGGGGGCAGACGTGTACTCGTATCTCGAGGCCGCCCGCGTCGCCGAGCGCCGCTTCACCCTCGGGACGAACTGGCGGAGCGACGCCGACCTGCTCGCGGCGCTGGACTCGTTCCTCGATCCCGTCCGGCTCGGACATCCCGAGATCCCGTACCGTCCGGTCGCCCCCGCACCATCTCATACACGTGGGGCTCTGTGCGGGGCGCCAGCGGAGGCGCCTCTGCGGGCACGAGTGGTGTCGGCGAAGCAGAGCAAGCTGTCGACCACCCAGCGGGACGAGATTCGCAAACCGGCGGCCGTCGACTTCATCGCCAAGGATCTGGCGGCCGACATCGTGAGGCTGCTCGACTCAGGCGCCGAGCTGGCCCGCTACGACGAGGACGGCGCACGGCGAAGCGCTCGCCCGCTCGAGCCCGGGGACATCGCGGTGCTGGTCCGTACGAACCGGCAGACGCGCATCGTCCAGCAGGCGCTCCGGGACGCCTCGGTACCGGCGGTCGTGGCGGGGAGCGAGAGCGTGCTCACGACGAGCGCCGCCGGTGAGTGGCTGTGCCTGCTCGAGGCGATGGAACAGCCCGCAAGCCGCTCGAGGGCGGTGGCCGTGGCGCTGACGCCGTTTCTCGGGATGAAGGCCGAGGACGTGGCGTCCGCAGGCGATGCCGAGTGGGAGGCGGTCCACGCCCGGCTGCACCGCTGGAGCGACACCCTGCGCCGCCGCGGAGTCGCCTCGCTGTTCCGGTCCGTGCTGGCGGGCGAGGGGGTGCCGGGCCGCTTGTTGGCAGAGCGGGAGGGCGAGCGGCGTCTCACCGACCTCGGGCACGTGGCGCAGCTGTTGCACGCCGAGGCATCGCAAGGCCAGCAGGGCCCCCCGGCGCTCCGGGCGTGGCTGGCCCGTCGGATCGAGGAGGCCGAGACCGGCCGCGAGGGGGCTGACGCGGAGTCGCGCAGCAGGTGGCTCGACTCGGACGCCGACGCGGTCCAGGTGCTCACCATCCACCGCGCCAAGGGTCTCGAGTTCCCCATCGTCTACTGCCCCTATCTGTGGGACGAGTGGCGGAGGCCGATGGGATCACCGGTCGTCTACCACGACCCGGTCGACGGCGTACGAAAGCTGGACGTCGGCACGAAGACCGATGACGGGTACCCGGCGCACTTCCGCACGGCGACCGACGAGCAGAGCGGCGAGGACCTGCGCCAGCTCTACGTGGCCCTCACCCGCGCGAAGCACCAGGTCGTGATCTGGTGGGCGCGGGTGGACCAGGCCGAGCTCTCCTCGCTCGGGCGGCTGCTGTTCGCGCGCGACGAGGAGGGCACGGTAGCGACGAGCGGCACCCGTATGCCAAGGGACGACGAGGTGCGCACACGCCTCGGCGAGATGTCACAGCGCGCCGGAGGTCTCATCGCCGTGGAAGAGGCGATGGGTAGGGATCCGTCCTCCACGTGGTCCGGACGTTCCGGCCAGCCGTCCGGCGCGCTCGAGGTCGCCAGCTTCGACCGCTCCCTCGACCTGCGCTGGCGCCGGACCTCGTACTCGGGGATCACCGCGGCCGTCCACGGCGGGCCGGCCGTCGGCAGTGAAGCGGAGGAGCCGGGTACTGTCGACGAGCCCGTCACCGGAGCGCCGGTCGAGGTGCTCGGTGGCGAGGGCGCCGCGGGTGGCGAAGAGCCCAGGCTGCGGGCCGCGCGCTCACCGTGGTCCGAGCTGCCTGGTGGCGTGGACATGGGCACGTTCGTCCACCGGGTGCTCGAGGAGATCGACTTCGCGGCCGTTGACCTCGACCTCGAGATCACCCGGGCGATCGCGGCGATCCGCTCGCGGTACGCCGCCGGCTTGGCCGCCCTCGAGCCGGTGGTCGCCGCCCTGCGCGCCTCGATCACGACGCCTCTCGGCCCGTTAGCCGGAGGGACCACGCTGCGGGGGCTCTCGAGGCGGGACCGGTTGGACGAGATGGGCTTCGAGCTGCCCGTGGCCGGCGGTGATCGTCCCGCCAACAGCGACGCCGTCTCCACGCCGGACATCGCCCGGCTGTTCGAGCTCCACGAGGCGGCGGATCCGACCGGCCCGTTGCGCGGGTACGGGGCCCGGTTGCGGGACCCGCTGCTCGGGACCGACCTGCGCGGCTACCTGACAGGAAGCCTCGATCTCGTCTTCCGGCTGGGTGTCGGGAAGGGCGGTGGGGGCGGCCGCTACTTCGTCGCCGACTACAAGACCAACTGGATCGGCGCCGAGGGAGAGGAGCTCTCCGCCTGGCACTACCGGCCGTCCGCCCTCGATGTCGAGATGCAGCGGATGCACTATCCGCTGCAGGCGATCCTCTACATGGTCGCCCTTCACCGGTACCTGCGGTGGCGGCTCCGGGGCTACGAGCCAGAGCGCGACCTCGGGGGCGTCCTCTACCTCTTCCTTCGCGGCATGTCGGGTCCGGACACGCCGGTGGTGGACGGCCACCCCTGCGGCGTCTTCTCCTGGCGACCGCCGACCGGGCTCGTGACGGACCTCTCCGATTTGTTCGAGACCGGCTCGTGACGGCCTCGCTCGACTCGGCTCTCGTCCTCGGGCTCGACGAAGCCTCGCTGCTCGGCGCCTTCAACCGTGCTGGCGTGCTGGCTCCGGCCGACGTCCACGTCGCCCGCCGGCTCGGGCTGCTCGGGGGCGAGGACGACGAGCTGGTGGCGCTTGCGACGGCCTTCGCCGTCCGGGCGCCGAGGGTCGGCCACGTCCGGGCCGATCTCCACTCGGTGAGAGCCACCGCCGAGGCCGAGATCGAAGAGGAGGTGGATCTCGACGCCCTCCCGTGGCCCGACCCCGAGACCTGGCTCTCCAAGGTGGCGGCGAGCCCGCTCGCGGCTGTCGGCGAGGACGACCGCGTGGTGGCCCCGTTGCGGCTCATCGGCACGGCACTCCACCTCGACCGCTACTGGCGGGACGAACGGGCCGTGGCGGCCGACCTGCGTGCCCGGGCGGCCGCCGGCCTCCTCGGCGGCCAAGACCGCGGCGAGCTGGCGCGCGCTATCGAGCGGCTCTTCGGCGGGAGCGCGCACGAGGACGGCGAGCAGCGGTGGGCCGCCGCCGTGGCGGTGCTGCGCGGCCTGGCCGTGATCGCCGGCGGACCCGGGACCGGCAAGACGACGACGGTGGCGCGGGTGATCGGGCTGCTTGCCGAGCAGTCCTCGAGGACAGGGAGCGAGCTCCCGGTCGTGGCCCTCGCCGCCCCGACCGGGAAGGCGGCCAATCGCATGCAGGAGGCGGTGCGTGCCGCCACCGACGAGCTCGGGTTGAGCCCACAGGTCCGAGAGAAGCTGCGCATGCTCGAGGCGTCGACTGTCCACCGTCTGCTCCGGCCGCGACCGGACAACGCCAGCCGCTTCCGCTACCACCGCCGCAATCGCCTGCCGCACGACCTCGTCGTCATCGATGAGACCTCGATGCTCTCGCTCTGGTTGATGGCCCGCCTGGTGGAGGCGGTCCGTGACGATGCGCGCCTCGTCCTCGTCGGCGATCCCGAGCAGCTGGCATCGGTCGAGGCCGGTGCCGTCCTCGGCGACATCGTCGGGCCGGCAGCAGGCGGGCTGCGCATGCGGGCAGAGTCACGAGAGGAGGTGGCGGCCGTCACCGGCGCCTCGCTTCCCGTCGAGGTGCTTCCCACCTCAGGACCGGCGATCGGAGACGGGATCGTGGTACTGCGGACGAACCACCGCTTCGGTGGGGCGCTCGCCGATCTGGCTGAGGCGATCCGATCGGGCAGCGGCGATGCCGCGATGGCCGCCTTGGCCGGTGCGAACCGCAACGACGGCGTCGCGTGGGTGCCGATCGACGCCGGCGAGGCGGAGTCCTCGCAGCTCGACGGCATTCGCCGGCTCGCCTGCGACACGGGAGCGAGCCTCGTCGAGGCGGCACGTGCAGGCGACGGTGCCCGTGCGCTCGAGGCGCTGGGCTCGTGGCGCATCCTGTGCGCCCACCGCCGGGGCCCGGCCGGCGTTGCCTCGTGGAACGCGAGGGTCGAGCAATGGCTTCTCGATGAGATCGACGGCTTCTCGACCGATGGCCAGTGGTACGTCGGGCGGCCGGTGATCGTGACGGCGAACGACTACAGCCTCCGTCTGTTCAATGGGGACACCGGCGTGCTCGTCGCCCGCCAGCCAGCCGGGGTGGCGGCGGCGTTCGAGCAGGGACCGGTCAGCCCGTCGCGTCTCTCGGAGGTCGAGACCGTCTATGCCATGACGGTGCACAAGGCGCAGGGCTCGGAGTTCGACCACGTGGCGGTCGTGCTACCACAGCCCACCTCCCGCGTCCTCACCCGTGAGCTGCTGTACACCGCCGTGACGCGCGCCCGGCGGAGTCTCATCCTCGCCGGCACCGAGGAGGCTGTGCGGGCTGCGGTCGAACGGCCGATCGCACGGGCGTCCGGTCTCACCGAGCGGTTGTGGGGTCCCCCTCGCTGACGTTCTGAGGCGTCACCCGGACATCGCGTCGCTCGCCTCGAGATCGGCGGGGCACCGGCTCGTCCGGGCGTCGCGGGCACGAGCCGGACTTCTCCGTGTCGGCCTCCCCGATGCCCCACCACCGCGCCCCCGGGGTGGGGGCGGTCGTGGGGCACGGGCAGGCCAATGGACCAAGGCCTGTGGCGGGGGGCGACTGGCGAGGGCGTCAGGGCGCAACCTGGTGCGAGCGCCTGAGGGCGGCGACGCGGGGCGAGAGCCGAGGAGGACACCGATGGACGACGCTGCTCAGGTCCCCGAGATCTGAGGCCGTTCGTCCGAGCGCTTCGAGGACGCCCTCGAGACGGGAAGCGAGGGGGCCACGAGGACGCTTCGTGGCGTGACCTCCGCCTGGGTCGAACCCAACGGGCGAAGGTCGGCGGCGATCGGGTCGTCGAGTAGCGGGGCGAGACCTCCTCGGGATCGTGGTCCTCGGGCAGCACCTGGCGCGCCCGCCCGCCATAGCTTCTCGCTTCAGCGCGGGGCGCCCCCGGTGGCTGCCAGCGGTTCCCTCGGCCGCCCGGCGTCGGTGAGCGCCGGGAGCGCCGGGCTCCCACCGACGGCGAGGACTACCGCCGCCAGCCACAGCAGCGTCCCGAGCGCGAGGTGGAGGTCCGCTGCCCCAGCCCGGGCCTCGAGCACCGCGGTGATGCCGCCGGCGGCCCCCTGCAGCGCGAGGAGCGCGACCAGGACGGCCGACGCGACTCGCCGCTGATGCCGCCGCCAGAGCCGCACGGACCACACGAGCACGGCGATCCCCGCCGCGGCGGCGAACCCCCGGTGGACGAGCTGCAGTGCCACGAGGTGCCCGGGAGAGCCTGCCGGGCAGAGCGGCCAGGCGGGGCAGGCCTCCTCGGCGCCTCCGTCGACGACGAGCGTGCCGGCGACGATGGTGGCGAGGAGGAGAGCGACCGCCGCGATGGCGGAGGGGTCGCCACCTGATCTCCGCCGACCGTCCCCGGGGTAGGGCTGCCGATCGACGAGTCGGCGATGAGCCGGCCGGTCGGGGAGGCGGCCGGTGCTCTCGCCAGGCAGCACTGCACGGAAGGCTGCGACGGCCAGCAGCGCCAGCAGGATCTCGGCGCACACGAGGTGGAGACCGACGGTCCAGCCTGCGTTGTGGGCGAGGACGGTCAGCGCTCCGAGGGCCACCTGGACCACGAGCGCCCCGACGGCCGCGAGCGCGGGCGCCAGCACGCCCGGGCGCCTTGCCCGGTCACGCCAGGCGAGCACCCCGGTGAGCACCACGAACACGCTCACGACGGTCGCAAGGTAGCGGTGACTCTGCTCCAAGAGGGCATGGAAGTGGTCGATGGGACCGAGCTGCCCGTTGCACAGAGGCCAGCTCCTGCAGCCCATCCCGGAGTTGGTGACCCGGACCGTGCTCCCGAGCACGATCATGGCCACTGTGGTTGCGACCGCGATGAAGGCGACCACCGCCAGGCTGTCCCGCCGGAAGCGCCGCCACACCACGCGTCCAGACGACAGGGGAGGGGACGACGCACTGCCGCGCATCCGACAGGTGTAGCACACAACGTCGACTATGCAGCTAGTCGTGGACCTGCCAGTGTGTGCCGCCCCTCGGCGCCGTCACCGGGGAGAGGGCTGGGATCGGGGCGTTCCACCGCGCCGGCTCTCGAGCGCGCCGGGACCGCCGGAGGGGACCGGCACGATGCCCGGGCTCCGACTCGAGGGTCTCGCCGTTCGGCGGGTACCGCCCTCGCGACAAGCGGCTCAGGCTGAAGTTCTGCCACGAGGAGGCGGGAGACACTGGCGACACGGTCGGCAGCGACACTGCGATGACCACGCCAGTGGGTCGCGGAGCCTGCCAGCGAGAAGGTGCGAGCGATCGACGAGGTCATCGCAGCCTGCCACGACGTGCAGAGGCGCGCGATCAGCTCTCGGGCGACCCCTCGGGCGCGGCCCGGTCCACGCTGGAGTTCTCGGGCCCGGCGGGATGCTGTGGTGAAGGCCGGCGCGCCCTCGTCAGCGGGAGGCCAGGATGGTGAGTGCCTCGTTGAAGGCTGCGGAGGGACGCATCACCGCTTCGCAGGTTCGGGGATCCGGGTCGTAGTAACCCCCGAGGTCGACCGGCGACCCCTGGACCGCCACGAGCTCGTCGACGATCTCCTTCTCCTGATCGGCGAGGGACTTCGCCAGCGGCGCGAAGCCGGCGGCGATCTCGGGATCCTCGGACTGACTGGCGAGTTCGTGTGCCCAGTAGAGGGCCAGGTAGAAGTGGCTGCCGCGGTTGTCGATGCCGCCGAGGCGCCGGCTCGGCGAACGGTCGTTGTCGAGAAACGTGGCCGTCGCTCGATCGAGGGCGTCGGCAAGGATCTTCGCCCGGGCGTTGCCGGTCTGCTCGGCGAGGTGCTCCAGACTCGCCCCGAGGGCGAGGAACTCCCCGAGGCTGTCCCAGCGCAGGTAGTTCTCCTTCAGAAGCTGCTGGACGTGCTTGGGCGCCGAGCCGCCGGCGCCGGTCTCAAAGAGTCCCCCGCCGGCGATGAGGGGGACGACAGACAGCATCTTGGCGCTCGTACCGAGCTCCATGATCGGGAACAGGTCGGTGAGATAGTCCCGCAGGACGTTGCCCGTCACCGAGATCGTGTTCTCGCCGCGGCGGATCCGCTCGAGAGAGCGAGCGGTCGCCTCCTCGGGCGCCATGATGTCGATGTCGAGTCCCTCGGTGTCGAGCTCGGCCAGGTACTCGCGCACCCTGGTGATGAGGACGGCGTCGTGCGCCCGATCGGCGTCCAGCCAGAAGATCGCAGGATCGCCGCTCACCCGGGCACGGTGCACCGCCAGCTTCACCCAGTCCCGGATGGCGACGTCCTTCGTCTGGCACATGCGGAAGATGTCGCCGGCCGACACCGGCTGCTCGAGCACGGTCGTACCGGACCCGTCCACGACCCGCACCGTGCCGTCTGCGGGGATCTCGAAGGTCTTGTCGTGGCTCCCGTACTCCTCGGCGGCCCCTGCCATCAGCCCGACGTTCGGAACCGACCCCATGGTGGCCGGATCGAAGGCCCCGTTTGCACGGCAGTCGTCGATGACGACCTGGTAGACGCCTGCGTAGCTGCTGTCGGGGATGACAGCGAGCGTGTCAGCCTCCGCTCCGTCGGGTCCCCACATGTGGCCGGAGTTGCGGATCATCGCCGGCATCGACGCATCGACGATGACGTCGCTCGGGACGTGCAGGTTCGTGATCCCCCGGTCAGAGTCGACCATGGCGAGGGCGGGGCCGGAGGCGAGCTCGGCCTCGAAGGAGGCCCTGATCGCCGCGCCGTCCGCCAGGCCGGCGAGCCCGGCGAGGATCGCCCCGAGGCCGTCGTTCGGGTTGAGCGCGGCCTCTGTCAGTCTCTCGCCGTATCGGGCGAAGGTCTCGGGGAAGAACGCCTCCACCGCGTGACCGAAGATGACGGGGTCGGAGACCTTCATCATCGTCGCCTTCAGATGGATCGAGAAGAGGACACCCTCGCGAGTGGCCCGGTCCTGCTGCTCGGAGAGGAAGCGGCGGAGTGGCGCGACCCGCATGGTCGACGCGTCCACGACCTCACCGGCGAGCACCGGCACGGACCCGCGCAGCACCGACGTGGCGCCGCCGGCGTCGAGCACGATGCGCAACGAGCCGGGCTCGGCGATCGTGGCGGAGCGTTCGGTGGAGCGGAAGTCGTCCGCGGTCATGTGGGCGACGTTCGTCTTCGACTCGCCGCTCCAGGGCCCCATCTGGTGGGGGTGGGTCCGGGCGTAGTGCTTGACGGCCGCCGGTGCCCGCCGGTCCGAGTTGCCCTGGCGGAGCACCGGGTTGACGGCACTGCCCTTCACCTTGTCGTAACGGGCCCTCACGTCCCGCTCCTCTTCGGTCGCCGGCTCCTCGGGATAGTCGGGGAGGGCATAGCCGTGAGAGCGGAGCTCGGCGATGGCGGCTCGCAACTGGGGGACCGAGGCGGAGACGTTCGGCAGCTTGATGATGTTCGCCTCGGCGCTCGCGGTCAGCTCGCCCAGCTCGGCCAAGGCGTCGCCGACCCTCTGCGGCTCCGACAGGTACTCGGGGAACTGGGCGAGGATGCGGCCGGCGAGCGAGATGTCCCGTGTCTCCACCTCCACGCCGGCCGCGGCGGCGTAGGCGCGCACCACGGGGAGAAACGAGTAGGTGGCGAGCGCAGGTGCTTCGTCCGTATGCGTATAGATGATCGTCGATCCCGACACCGGCATCCCCTTCACGTCCAGTTCCCTTTCGCCAAGGTAGTCACCGCAGCGCCCCGACCGCCCACTTGAGGGCCCGGACGCCTCTGCTCGTCGGGGGTGCATGCGTCCAGGCGGATCAGGCGAGAGCGGCCGTCCAGGCGAACTCCCGCCGACAGCGGCCCCCCGTCACGCTGGCGCCGCCTGGCGGCGCAGCACCGCCCAGCTGCCCCAGCCGGCCTCGCTCTCGAGCGCGCACCACGTCGAACCTGATGCCGCCGCCAGGGCGGAGAGGAGCGCTGTCGTGGTCACGTAGAAGGGAGCGCCGTCGCCGAGCGCGTTCGACCACACCACGGCGCCGTCGGGCCGGAGCACCCGGACGACCTCGCTGGCGAACAGCGGTGCGTCGCCGATGACGACCGCCGAGGCGCCCCGATCGGGGACCGGCAGCCGGGCACCGTCAGCCCGGACCCGGAGCGCCGACCGGGACCGGCGCAGCATCCCGGGGGAGAGGTCGACACCGAGGACAGGGCTCCACACCGCCTCCAGCAGCGGCGTCAGAAGGCCGGTACCGCAACCGATCTCGACACAGAGGCCTTCGGTGAAGGGCCCCCCGCGCTCGAGGGCGTCCTCCGCCGGGGCGCGCCGGTACCCGCCGCGTTCGCCGTCCCATGTCGGCGCGAGCTCGTCGAAGCGGGCGGCCACCTCGCTCGCCCGTTCGACGGTCCACGGCTGCTCGCCGAGGAGCGCTGCTCGGACGGCCAGCTGCTGCTCGGTCGCCCCGGCACGGACCGGCTTTCCCGGTCTCGAGGGGACGACGCGGGCCAAGGTGGTGATCACCTCCACATGATGCCCGTTCGCCTGAGAGAGGCCGGAGGCCGGTGCCGAGGACCGCCGCGCCGCCGTAGGTGCGCGGGCGACGTACGGTGAGGCGATGTCCGAGAGCTACGAGTCCAACGAGGCGGTATGGAAGCAGGATGCCCCCGTCGCCGAGTGGGTGGCAGCCTCGCAGGACCGGGAGCGTTCGAGGGTCTGGCCCCGCCGCTTCGTCGCTGAGCTGCTGCCCTTCGCCCGCAACGAGAGGTTCACCGTGGTGGACCTCGGCGCCGGGACGGGCGCAGGGTCGAAAGCGGTGCTCGACGCCTATCCTGCGGCCGCCGCCGTTCTGACGGAGTACTCCCCGCAGATGATGGCCGAGGGCCGTCGGGCGCTCCGGTCCTACGAAGGCCGCTACCGCTACGTGGAGTTCGATCTCGCCGCCGGCCGTTGGCCGGACGAGCTATCCGAGGACGTTGACGCGGTCGTCACCTCGCTCTGCGTGCATCACCTTCCCGATGACCGGAAGGAGGGGCTCTTCGCCGAGATCCTGGAGCGACTCGCCCCGGGGGCATGGTTCGTCAACTACGACGAGGTGAGCGCGGACAGCCCGGCGGTGGAGGATGCCTGGCAGCGCCTCGAGACGGCCCGCGACCCGGCCGCAGCCGACCGTCGTCGCCACAAGAGCCCTGAGGAGCAGGCGCGCTGGGAGACCCACGTCCGGCACCTTCTCCCCCTCGAACCGCAGCTCCGCATGCTCCGGGAGGCGGGCTTCGATGCGGTCGACGTCTACTGGAGAGAGCTGCGCCAGGTCGTCTACGCCGGCCGTCGTGCGCCGCGTTGAGCACGTCGGGCTGACCGTCAGCAGCCGACCGGGAGCGGCCCACTCTCCGCGCGTCGGCCGCTTCTCCCCGTCGCGGCGGGCGAATTCTGCCTCGGACCGATGTCTCGCTACATACCCGTATGGGTATACTCTCCGAAACCCGAAACCGAAGGAGGTCGTCGCGGTATGTGCCGAGCGGTGAGATGCAGGACATGTGGGAAGGCGACGTGGGCTGGTTGCGGCCAGCACGTGGAGCAGGTCCTGCGGGGCGTTCCGAAGTCGGAGCGTTGCCAGGGACACGCGAAGTCGGAGGGACGCCGGTCGTTCTTCGACCGCTTCTCGCGGCGCTGATCGAAGCGGGGCGGGGCGAGCACCCGGTCGGGTGCCGCCCGCCACGCATACTGGTGGGGTGAGAGTCGACCGACGCAGCCCCGTGCCGCTCTGGGCACAGATCCTGGGGGACTTGCGCTCTCGCCTCTCGACAGGAGAGTTCGCCGCACGGTTCCCGAGCGACCGGGAGCTCGTCCGCCAGTACGAGGTGAGCCGCCAGACGGTCCGCGAGGCGGTCCGTCACCTTCAACAGGAGGGCCTCGTCGAGCGCACCCGCGGCCTTGGGACCTCCGTGCTCGAGCGGCCCATCGAGCAGTCGATGGGCGCGCTCTACAGCCTCTACCGCTCCGCTGAGGAGCAGGGCTTCGTCCAAGAGAGCATCGTCCGGTTCCTCGAGGAGCGCAAGGATCCCTCGGCATCCGCCATGCTCGGCTGTGCGACGCACGAGCCGCTCGTCTACCTCGAGCGTCTCCGCCTGCTCGATGGCAACCCGGCGGTGCTTGACTGCTCGTGGCTGCCGTCCCGAGTCGCCCGGGGGCTGCTCGACGTCGATTTCCACCGGACGGCCCTCTACCGGGAGCTGGAGACGCGCTGCGGCGTCCGGCCGGACTCGGGGTGGGAGCGAGTGACGCCCGTCCTTCCCACGCCCGAGCAGGGCGAGCTACTCGGGCTGCGCTCGCGCACCGCCGTCTTCGCCATCGAGCGGTTGGCGTGCGAGGGGTCCAGCCCGGTCGAGTGGCGGCACGGCGTGGTACGGGCCGACCGCTTCCAGTTCGTCTCCCGCTGGAGCAGGGGGCGCCTCGACGCTTCCTTCGAGGCTCCGGCACCGGCCGGGGGTGCGGCGGCGCCCGCTTCGGCGAGCAGCCGCCCGGGCGGGCGGCCCGAGCCCGTTCCCGGCCGCTGACGGCCGGCCGGCTCGGGCGGCGACCCTCCGCTCGGCCCCCGGGGCGCGAGCTCGCCCCGGGGGGCGGCATGTACCCGCCATACCTGCCGGGGTAAGGTGACCCGCGCCTGAACCCGCCAGACACCCCTCTGAGGAGCATCCCGCCGCCGTGAGCACGCTCGGACTGGTACGTACATTCGTACATGGGGTAGGCATCAGGTGATGGAACCGTCCACCACAGCAGGCATCGACGTCGTCACCATCGACACGCCCGGGCTCGGTGACCGGAGCTACGTCGTGCACGATGGGTCCACCGCCGTCGTCGTCGACCCGCAGCGTGACATCGACCGGCTGCTCGAGGAGGTCGGCTCCCGCAGCCTGCGGGTGACCCACGTGCTCGAGACGCACCTCCACAACGACTACGTGACGGGCGGCCTCGCCCTGGCGCAGGAGACCGGGGCCGAGTACGGCGTGCCCGGCGCCGACGAGGTCCGCTTCGCCCGTCGGCCGATCGCCGACGGCGAGACCATCTCGGCGGGCGGGTTCACGGTCGTCGCCCGCCACACTCCGGGCCACACACCGAACCACCTCTCCTACGTCGTCCACGCCGCCGGCGACCCCGTGGCCGTGTTCACCGGAGGGTCGATGCTCTTCGGGGCCGTCGGCCGCACCGACCTGATCGCCCCTGAGCGGACCGAGGAGCTGACTCGCGCCCAGTACCGCTCGGTGCGCCGCCTCGCCGAGGAGCTGCCCGGGCATGTGAGCGTCCATCCCACTCATGGCTTCGGGAGCTTCTGTGCGGCGACGGAGACCTCGGGGGAGTCCTCGACGATCGCCGACGAACGCTCCCGCAACGTGGCCCTCGTCACCGAGGACGAGGACGCCTTCGTGGCGAGGCTGACCGAGGGACTCGGCGACTACCCGCGCTACTACGTGCACATGGCCCCCCTGAACGCGGGCGGCCCTGCCGCCGCGGACCTCTCGGCGCCCGCTCAGGTCGACGGCCGCGTGCTCCGCCGCCGCATCGAGGCGGGCGAGTGGGTGGTCGACCTCCGCCAGCGCCGCGCCTTCGCCCGGCACCATCTCCGGGGGGCCGTCTCCATCGAGCTCGGCGATCCCTTCGCCACCTACTTCGGCTGGGTGCTTCCCTGGGGTGCCCCCGTCACGCTCGTCGGCGACACGGCCGAGCAGGTGGCCGAGGCGAGACGCCAGCTCTCCCGGATCGGGGTGGACGAACTCGCAGGTGCCGCCGTCGGCGCACCGGAGGCGCTCACGCAAGGGAGCGGCAGCTCCTATGCCGTCGCCACCTTCGAGGACCTCGCCTCGTGCTTGCCGGACAGCGGCAAGATCGTGCTCGACGTACGGGGGGCCGCCGAATGGGCGGACGGCCACCTGGACGGGGCGGTGCACGTCCCGTTCTTCGAGCTGGCGGAGCGCGTCGGGGAGCTTCCCGACGGTGAGCTCTGGGTGCACTGCGCGTCGGGCCTCCGGGCGTCCATCGCGGCCTCACTCCTCGCGCGTTTCGGGCGGGGAGTCGTGCTCGTCGACGACGACTGGACCAGAGCCGGAGAGCTCGGCCTTGCCATCCAGCAGGGGCGCTGAGGGCCCTTCCCCGACCGACATCGCCGGAGTCCCGACTAGGAGGAACCTTGCGCTACGGCTTCGCCATCGACCAGCGGACCTGCATCGGCTGCCACGCCTGCACGGTCGCGTGCAAGACCGAGCACCAGGTGCCTGTCGGCCAGTTCCGCACGTGGGTGAAGTACATCGACAAGGGTGCATGGCCCTCCTCGACCCGGTCCTTCGGGGTGCTGCGCTGCAACCACTGCACTGACGCCCCCTGCGTGAAGATCTGCCCTACCAAGGCGCTGTTCAAGCGGGACGACGGCATCGTCGACTTCGACCGGGACCGCTGCATCGGCTGTAAGAGCTGCATGCAGGGCTGCCCGTACGACGCCATCTACATCGACGAGGACACCCACACCGCCGCCAAGTGCAACTACTGCGCCCACCGGGTCGACGACGGGCTCGAGCCCGCCTGCGTCGTCGTCTGCCCGACGCACTCCATCTGGGCGGGTGACCTCGACGACCCGAAGAGCGGCATCGCCCAGCTGGTGGCGACCCAGCCGGCTGTCGTGCGGGCCCCCGAGCAGCGAACGCGCCCGAACGTCTTCTACGTCGGTGCCGACCAGGCCGTGCTCGACCCGCTCCTCGCGCCGGTCGGCGCCTCCTACCTGTTCGCCGAGCCTGACGCCCACCGCCTGGACGTGGCCCAGGACCTGGTGGTGGACCCGGAGACCGGAGCCCGCACGACCCTCAACACCGCCCACCCGCGGCCCTGGGGCTGGCGGGTCACGACCTACCTGTGGACCAAGGGCGTCGGCGCCGGGGCTCTCCTCGTGACGGCCGGTGCGCTCGGCGTCGGCCTTCCGGCAGAGGGGGTGCTGAAGCTCGCCGCCCCGGCGGTCGGCGTGGGCTTCACGGCGGTCACCGGCGTGCTGCTGGTCTGGGACCTGAAGCGCCCGGAGCGCTTCTGGTACATCTTCGCCAAGGCCAACCCGACCTCCTGGCTCTTCCTCGGCTCGGTCTGCCTGGCGGGCTACTCGGCCGTCGCCGGCGGCTGGCTGGCCGCCGCCGTCGCCGAGTCGGTCGGACTCCTCGACCCGGCGACCTTCTCGGTCGCTCTTCGCGCCCTGCGGGTGGCGGCGCTCCCGACGGCCGCCGCCGCCGCCGGCTACACGGCCTTCCTCTTCGGCCAGGCGGAGGGCCGGGACCTGTGGCAGTCGCGGCTGTTGCTCCCGCACCTTCTCGTCCAGGCCGTGCAGGGCGGCTCCGGCGCCCTGCTCGCCCTCTCGGCCCTCACCGGCGGGCCGTCCCGGGTCACCCGGGCCCTCGCTACGACCTTCGTCGCCTCGTCGGCCGCCAACCTCGCCACGCTGGCGGCGGACTACGGCCGGCCGCACTCGACCAGGCAGGCCGAGACGGGAGCCAGGATGATCACCAAGGGCCGCTACCGCAGGCTCTTTTGGGGAGGTGCAGTCGGCCTCGGCGCCGCCGCGGCAGCGCTGGCGGTGCCGGCGACGAGGGGCCGCATGTTGCGCAGTGCGGCCCTCGGCGGCCTCCTCGGCCAGGTGGCCCTGCTCGCCTACGAGTCCGCGTTCGTACGGGCGGGACAGGACGTCCCCCTCTCATGAAGGAGCGACAGATGCCGCGCAACGAGCCCGAGCCCGAGAGCGAGGAGCATGGAGCAGGGCTGTCGGGGGTGTCCCTCCCCGGTGCCCGCAACCACGAGCACCTCGCCAACTTCCCGCCGGTCGAGGACTGGGACCACCACGTCGAGCACGACGCCCGGGCCCACCCGCGCAAGGTGCCGCACGAGTACATGCTGGTGCCCACCACGTGCTTCAACTGCGAGTCGGGCTGCGGACTGCTCGCCTACGTCGACAAGTCCGACCTGTCGATCCGCAAGCTCGAGGGCAACCCGGCCCATCCCGGCTCGAGGGGTCGCAACTGCGCCAAGGGTCCCGCTACCGTCAACCAGCTCGACGACCCCGAGCGCATCCTCCACCCGCTCCGGCGGACGGGCGAGCGTGGCGGCGGGAAGTGGGAGCGCGTCTCGTGGGAGGAGGCCCTCGAGGACATCGCCGGCCGCATCCGCCGCGCCATCACCGAGGGCCACCCGGAGGAGGTCATGTACCACGTCGGCCGGCCGGGGGAGGACGGCTTCGCCGAGCGGTTCCTGCAGGCATGGGGCGTCGACGGGCACAACAGCCACACCAACGTGTGCTCCTCGGGCGCCCGCTTCGGCATGACGTTGTGGACCGGCTACGACCGTCCGAGCCCGGACCACGCCAACGCCAAGGTCATCCTGCTGCTCTCGAGCCATCTCGAGACCGGCCACTACTTCAACCCGCACGCCCAGCGGATCATGGAGGGGAAGATGGACGGCGCCAAGCTCGTCGTCATCGACCCCCGGCTCTCCAACACCGCCGCCCACGCCGATCTCTGGCTGTCGCCGTGGCCCGGCAGCGAGGCCGCCATCCTCCTCTCGATCGCCTCGTACCTGCTCCGCACGGGCCGGATCGACCACGAGTACGTCCGCCGCTGGTTCAACTGGAGGGACTACCTGGCGAACCTGCACCCGGAGGCGCCCGTGAGCTTCGAGAGCTTCCTCGAGCGCCTCGAGGAGGACTACTCCTCGTACACCTTCGAGTTCGCCGCCGGCGAGGCCGACATCGACCCGGCCCAGATCGAGGAGCTGGCCCACCTCGTCGCCGAGTGCGACCACCGCCTGGCGGCGCACGTGTGGCGCTCGGCGTGCGCCGGGAACCTCGGTGGATGGCAGGTAGCCCGCGCACTGTGGTTTCTCCTCGCCCTCACGGGGTCGATCGGCACTCGCGGCGGTACGAGCCCGAACGGATGGAACAAGTTCATCCCGAAGGGCCCGACCGTGCCGGAAGCTCACGACCACTGGAACGGGCTCACCTGGCCGGCCGAGTACCCGCTCGCCACCAACGAGATGTCGGTCCTGCTCCCGCACTTCCTCGAAGAGGGTCGCGGGCGCCTCGCCGTCTACTTCTCGAGGGTGTGGAACCCCATCTGGACGGCTCCGGACGGCTTCACCTGGGTCGATGCCCTGACGGACCCCGACAAGGTCGGCCTGCACGTGGCGCTCACGCCCACCTGGTCCGAGACGGCCGCATTCGCCGACTACGTCCTGCCGATGGGCCACGCGCCCGAGCGCCACGACACCGTGTCGTACGAGACCCACGCCGGCAGCTGGCTGAGCTTCCGCCAGCCCGTGCGCCGGGTTGCGATGGAGAAGCTCGGCCAGCCCCTCGCCGACACCCGGGATGCCAACCCCGGCGAGGTCTGGGAGGAGAACGAGTTCTGGTTCGACCTGTCGTGGCGGATCGACCCGGACGGCAGCCTCGGGATCCGGCGCCACTTCGAGTCGCCCTACCGCCCGGGGGAGAAGGTCAGGGTCGACGAGTACTACCGGTGGATCTTCGAGAACGAGGTGCCGGGGCTGCCCGACAAGGCGAGAGCCGCCGGGCTGACGCCGCTCGAGTACATGCGCAAGTTCGGAGCCGTCCCCGTCGGCGACGGCGCTTACCGCCTCGATGAGCGGGTGATGTCGGGCGAGGAGCTCGCCGGCGCCGTCGAGGACGAGCAGGGAGTCATGCGGCGCCCCTCCGGGCCGGAAGACGAGCCTCCGCTCATCGGCGAGGCGGGCTCGCTCGGGGTGCGCCACGAGGACGGCACCGTCACGGTCGGTTTCCCCACTCCGTCCCGGCGGCTCGAGGTGTACTCGCCCTCCATGCGCGACTGGGGCTGGGCCGAGTACGCCACGCCCGGCTACATCGAGTCGCACGTCTCGCGCCGGCGCACCGACCTCGAGGGAGGTCAGCTGATCCTCGTCCCCACCTTCCGCCTGCCGGTGCTCATCCACACCCGGTCGGGCAACGCCAAGTACCTGAACGAGCTCGCCAACTCCCACCCGCTGTGGCTCCACCCCGCCGACGCCGCCCGCCACAGTGTCGAGAGCGGTGACCTCGTGCGGATCGTCACCACCATCGGCTACTTCGTCGTGCGCGCCTGGGTCACCGACGGGATCCGGCCGGGCGTGTGCGCCCTCAGCCACCACATGGGTCGCTGGCGCCTGCACGAGAGCGAGGGGAGCCGCTGGGCGAGCGGTGAGGTGGACCTCACCCATCCCGGCGGCCCGGACACCTGGCTTCTCCGCTACCGCAGCCACGTCCAGCCCTTCGTCTCGGGCGACCCGGACTCCGAGCGCATCTTCTGGAGCGATCCCGGTGTCCACCAGAACCTCGCCTTCGCCGTCCAGCCGGACCCGCTCTCGGGTATGAACTGCTGGCTCCAGCAGGTCACGCTCGAACCGTCGCGGCCGGAGGACCATTACGGTGACGTCTACGTCGACCGGCGACGCTCTCGGGAGGTCTACCGCGAGTGGCTCGCCATGACGAGGCCGACGACCGGTCCGGGGGGCGAGCGCCGACCGGAGTTCCTCATGCGACCGGTGAAGCCGAGGCGGAAGGCCTACCTCCCGAGCTGAGCCCCGCCAGCCTGCCTCTGCCCGCACCGGCGCTCATGGTCGGAGCCCACCCCCCGGGGCGGGTCGCCCCTCCCGACAGCGGTGGGTTACGGTGCAGGCAGTCCCCGGGTGGACGCCACCTGGGGATCCGCCTGATCGGTACGCCGGCGCAGGGACGGCGCCGGCACGAGAGCGCCGACCGGTGCTCGTTCGAGCCGGAGGGCGGGTGGAGGAGCGACTGGCATGGATGACGCGTCGACGGTGAGCATCCTCGGACATCGAGTCGACCGACGGGAGGACCCTCCCCTGCTCAGGGGCACCGCCCCGTTCGTCGCCGACCTCGGTGGCGAGGGCGTCCTCTCGGCCGCCTTCGTCCGCTCGACGGTGGCGCATGGCCGCATCTCCTTAGTCGATGTCAGCGAGGCGCTCGAGGCTCCGGGCGTCGTGGCAGCATTCACGGCCGACGATCTCGGGCTGGCCGACCTTCCCGAGTGGCCGCGCCCGGACGGGCCGCCCCGCCCCGAGCTCGCCCGGCCCTGCCTCGCTCGCGACCGGGTCCGCTTCGTCGGCGAGGCGATCGCCGTCGTCGTCGCCGAGACCGAGGCGGCGGCGGTCGACGCCATCGAGCATGTCGTGGTCGAGGTCGCTGAGCTTCCGGCCGTCGTCGACCCGCTCGCCGCCCTCGAGCCGGGTGCCCCGTTGCTCTTTCCCGGGATCGGGTCCAACGTGGCGCTGTCCACCGTCCTCGGCGGGGGAGAGGACGTCCTCGAAGGGGCGGACGTCGTGGTGCGGGCGCGCTTTGTGAACCAGCGCGTGGCTCCGGTCCCGATGGAACCGAACGGCGCCCTCGTGTGGCCGCTCCCCGATGGCACCCTCGAGTGCGTCGTCTCCTGCCAGGCTCCCTTCGGCGTCCGCAACGCGATCGCCTCCAGTCTCGGCAAGCAGCCGGCCGATGTGTGGGTGCACGCGCCGGCGGTCGGTGGCGGCTTCGGCGCGAAGGGCGGCGCCTATCCCGAGCACGTCGTCGTGGCGGCGGTCGCCGAGCGGCTCGGTCGTCCGGTGCGCTACATCGAGACCCGCTCGGAGAACCTCCTCTCGATGACCCACGGGCGGGGCCAGGTTCAACAGATCGCGCTCGGCGCCCGCCTCGACGGCACGATCGTCGGCCTCGAGGCGCGCACCGTCACGGAGATGGGCGCCTACTGCTGGCGTGGTGCCATCTCGCTCGCGACGAGCAGCCTCATGGCGACCGGCGCGTACCGGGTGCCACGGCTCTCCCTCACGGCGCTCGGTGTCGTCACGAACACCTCGCCAGTCGGCCCCTACCGCGGGGCCGGCCGGCCGGAGGCGGCCGCCATGCTCGAGCGGGCGATCGAGCTGCTGGCGGAGGAGCTCGCCATGGACTCGCTCGAGGTGCGCCGCCGGAACTTCCTCCGCCCCGAGGAGTTCCCCTACCGGACGCTCACCGGAGCGAGCTACGACAGCGGAGACTACGAGCGCGCGCTCGACGCCGTGCTCGAGCATGCGGGATACGCCGCCGTGCTCGAGGAGCAGGCGGCGCGCCGCGCCTCGGGGAGCCCCCGGCAGCTCGGCATCGGCATCAGCACCTTCGTGGAGGTGAGCGGGACCGGTCCGGAGTACGGCGGCGTCTCGGTCGCCCCCGACGGGACCGTCGTCGTGACGACCGGCGCCTCCCCCCACGGGCAGGGCCACGAGACGACGTTCACCCAGCTCGTGAGCGGGCTCTTCCACGTCCCGGCGGAAAGGGTCCGGATCGTCCACTCCGACACCCGAGCCGTGCCGCACGGCATCGGTACCTTCGGCTCGCGTTCCGGCCAGCTCGCCGGGAGCGCCGTCCACCGGGCGGCGACGGTCGTGCTCGAGCGGGCCAGGAGGGCCGCCGCCGACCTCCTCGAGGCGGCCGTCGGCGACATCGTCGTCGGGGACGACGGCCGGTTCTTCGTGGCAGGGGTGCCGGCGAGGTCCGTCACGCTCGCCGAGGTGGCCGGAGCCGGCGGCGCCGGGGAGCTCGAGGCGGACGGCGACTTCGCCCAGGAGGAGGGGACCTATCCCTTCGGCGCCCATCTCGCCGTCGTCGAGGTGGATACCGAGACCGGCAAGGCCAGGCTCGCCCGGCTCGTCGCCGTCGACGACTGCGGGCAGGTGATCAACCCGACCATCGTCGAGGGCCAGGTGCACGGAGGGCTCGCCCAGGGGGCAGCGCAGGCGCTCTTCGAGGAGGTCGTCTACGACGAGCTGGCCAACCCCTTGACGACGACCCTTGCCGACTACGCCATGCCGGCCGCCAGCGAGCTCCCGAGCTTCGAGACGCACGAGACGGTGACGCCGACGACTCGCAACCCGCTCGGGATGAAGGGGGTGGGAGAGTCGGGCACCGTCGGGGCGGCCGCCGCGGTACAGAACGCCGTGATCGACGCGTTGCGGCCGTTCGGGGTGCGCCACCTCGACATGCCGCTCACCCCCTCGCGGATCTGGACGGCGCTCCAGCAGGCGGGCACCGACTGACCCGTGGGCGGCTCGCCGCCGGCCGGGCGATGCGGGACGCCTTCCTCGGCGGGCGGTGGAGGGCGTGAGGCCGAGGCCGAGCGGCACGACCGAGCCGAGGCGCCGCTGCCGGGACAGGGCGCAAGCCCGAGATCTCCCGGTACTACCCGTGCGGGTGCCCGAGGCGGTCGACCTCATGGGGCCGGCCGCCTCGGCCGAGGCCCTGGTTCGCCTGCGGGCGGGCGAGGGAGAAGCCGCGCCCGCACGGGCGGCGGAGTCTCGGACCCGAGCCTCCCGAGTCCCGCCGTAGCTGGCCGCGGCGGGTGCCCGTCTCACGGTGGCGCTGGGGACGGCGAGAGCACAGGCGACCCGCCGTCACGGACGAGCCCGGGTGCGAGGCCACCGTCCAGTCGCGGCTGCGCACCGGCCCGAGCAGGCGGGCTCAGCCGGGATCGGCGGCCTCGTAGCTCCACAGCTCGCTGTGGGTGGCGACCGGGGCGCCGCCCCCGGCGTCTCCCGCGGCACCTCGATGGCCGTGGGCGAACGAGGGCGAGCCCAGCCAATTGTTGAAGCTGTCTTCGTCCCTCCAGCGGGTCACGACCAGCCAGGTCGTGCGGCCGTCTGTCGGGCGGAGCAGTTCGAAGCCCTCGAATCCCGGCGCCTTGTCGACTGCTCCTGCTCTGCCGGCGAAGCGCCGCGCCAGCTCGTCACCCTGGGCTGGCTCCACGTCGATGGCGTTGATGCGGACGACCGACACGCCACCATCCTCGCACGCGGGTGCCCGGTCCGGGCGCGAGCGTGCGAGGGCGCCGTCAGCGGAGGCTCGACCGTCTTGCACCCGCCTTCCACCCCGGCCCGGGGTGCGGCGGCAGGCAGCTGTGCTGCCGCGCCTGCCTCGTCGGCGAGCCGGCGTGCCGAGCTCCCGGGGACCGCCGCCTGAGGAAGGCGATGGTCTCTGATCCGGCGGTCTGCCCGCTGCAGGATCGAGACGAGCAAGGAGGTGCGACCACGGTGCTGCGCCGCTCCCGAGCGACCGCGGAGACGAGAGCCGGGTGACCGAGACGGCGCGACGGAGACCGACGGCGTCCCCGCGGCTTGCTCTCGGATCTCGCCTGCGACGTGGTCGTGGACGCTTTCCTCGGCGGCGTGTGGGCATTGACGGGCGCCGGCTGCTCTGGCCGGCGTGGGTGCGTGCCGCTCGGGTGTCCTCGTGAGGCGGCCGTCACCGGGGCGGACGTCGAGAGGAGATGCGTCGCCGCACGCGTTGAGCAGGCCTTGTGGCAGCATCTCTCATATCGAGAGGAGCGAGATGGCTGAACTGCGGGTGGACGGCAGCGAGCTCGTGCTGCACCTGACGGCGGCGGAGCATCTCGAGGGCGTCCACGGTGACCTGAGAGCGCCGCTCGGGGCGGTCCGCTCGGCGGAGGTGCTGGAGGACGCCCACGAGAGCGTCGGTCCGTCCGCCGGGATGAAGGTGGGCACCCGCCTTCCTGGCGTCGTCGAGGTTGCGACGATCTACGGACCGAGGAAGATCTTCGCTGCCGTCCACCGTGATACCCCTCGTGGCGTGAGGATCGTCTTCGAGGGCGCGTCGTACGACGAGTGGGTCGTCGGTTGCAGCGACCCGGAGGGCGTGCTCGGGACCCTGCCGCTGCCGCGCTGAGCCGGAGGTGCTGCCGGTCCGGGAGGAGCCGGCCGGGTCGCTCCACCTCGCAAGCGGGAGATGCACGCCGGCACCATCGCCGGCAGCGCCCACAAGATGCCGCAGGTTCGACATGAGGTCGGCACCGAGCCGGTGATCGGCGAAGGCCGGCGGCATGGGTCCCTCGCGCAATCCGGTACGAGACATGCCGGCTGGTGGCGCGCCCGAGCACGGCGCGGTGGTCGCAGGGCGAGGGAGCAGCTGTCCTGGCCGCCCGCGCCTGGCCGCCCGGTTCCTCGGCTGCGCCACGCCCATGGCCGCCAGCGCGATGTCGTGCGCGGCGGCCACGGCCGGGCTGAGAGAGCACGCTGCATCGGTGACGCTGCCGGTCGTCTTGGCGCTCTCCGCAAGGACATGGCGGCCCGACCGTGCTGGCAGCTGCTCCTCTGCGCACCTGGCGAGGTCACGAGGCAGTGCGGGTGCGCGATCATGCCCGGATCGCGAGCGTGTGGAGGTCGGTCGGATGCCGAGTGCCGCGGAGGGCTGGCACCGCAGGGACGGGTGCCTGTCTCGGCAGGCGCCGGACGATGTGGCGGTGAGCTCCGTCGTGGCTGACGCCGGCTTGCCCAGAGCCGCACGGCGACGTGCGTTCGAGGGAGCCTCCGTGCTGTCCCCGACCCCGACCGCACCCCGACGGGCTCAGCCCTACCTCCCCTCGCCGGGGCGGTGGCGCGCTCCCACCTCGTCGCGGAGCCGGCCGCCCGGCGCGGCGGGCTCGATCTCCCCTCGAGTGGGCAGCGGGACGGTGTCGGGCTCCCCGCTCTGCTCGGTTGCCCCCCTCGCACCTGTCGTGGCCGCCGGATGCCCGGAGCTCGAGAAGGGGGCGCTCGGCCCTGTGCTCATGGCTCGAGGCCGGGTGCTCGCAGCCGGAGGCGGCGGAGCCGCCGCGCTCGTTCGCCACAGCTGGTCGCCGCTCCTCGGCTTCGCCGCCGGCGGCCGGAGGATCGGGGCGGCACTCGGGTCGACTGTGCCTGTCGCCCCCGGGCCCACCGCCCTGCCGGGCCTCACCCGAGGCCGGGGCGGCACGCTCGCCGGGCTCATCATCGCGCCGGAGATGCTCGCCGAGCAGGTGGCGGGGAACCGGGCACCTGCCGGCGGATATCACGCCACCGCCATCGGGCGGCGGCTGCTCCGCGATCGCGACTGACCGGAGCAGTCCGCACCGTGAGACGCGCCGAGTCGCCTCCGGCCAAGGTGGCCGCCCGGTCGCGGTGGGGGCGCTGGCCACGGGTCGCCCTGTTCGCCGGCGGTGCCGCCTACGCCTGGTTCGCTGCGGGGAGCCGCCCGTTCAGCACCGGCGGCGACGCCGCCACGGCCGGGGCCTTCGCGCTGATGGCGGTCCTCGCGGCCGTCGTCAGGGTCACCGACACCCAGGCGGTCTCCCGCCCGCCACCGGCCAAGGGCCGACTGCTGGCCTGGGTCGTGGCTGTCGCCTGCATGGTGGGCTGGGAGCTCGCCACCCTGTTCGCCGGCAACAGCCACCTCTTCCCGACTGCGAGCGACCTCTACAACGCGGCCGCCTCCTCGCGGCTTGCCAAGTCGGTGGTGTTCTACCTCTGGCTCCTGCTCGGCTGGGGCCTGTTCGGCCGATGAGCCGCGACCTCGCGCTCGAGATCTGGTGCGCTGTCGCCCTCGGGCTCGTCTCGTGTGTGGTGCTGGCTCGGGTGACCGGCGGTCGCTACGCCACCCTGCGCCGTGTGCTGCACCTGCTCACCGCCACCAGGCCGAGGACCGCCGCCGCCTTCCTCGGTTGGATGTGGGTCGGCTGGCACCTGTTCGCCCGGTGAGGGCGGTCCGGCCCTCGGGCCGGCCCGGCGGCTCCCCCGGCCATCGCCGCCTCGGAGCGGGCGCCTCCGGCCGTCCTCTGGCCCCGAGCTGCGCGTCATGGCGGGGCTCGTCCGGTCATCGGCCCGCCGGCCGCGCTCACGGCGCCGTTGTGGTGGTGGTCGTGCTGGTCGTCGTGCTCGTGCTCGTCGTCGTGCTCGTGCTCGTCGTCGTGCTCGTCGTCGCGCTCGTCGATGTCGTCGTGCTCGTGCTCGTCGACGTCGTGGACGAACTGGTCGTCGGCGAGGTGATCCCGGTGGTGGTCGTCGACGAGGGGCTCGACGTCGTCGGCGCGCCGGTGCTGCCGGTACGTCCCGACGGAGAGGTGGTCGTCGAGGGATCAGGCGCGGTTCTGTGCGGGGGCGCCGTGGTCGGCGGGGGGCTCTCGGGCAGCCTGATCGGGTTGCTCGGCCTGCCGGGGTTGGCGGCGCCGACCGCCAGCACCACGACGAAGACGACGGCGGCGCCGCTCATGAGGACGAGAGTCCCGGTCCGCAGGCGACTGGCGAACAGCGCCAGGCGTTCCCGTCGCTCCTCGCTCCTCCTCCGTCGCTCGAGCACCGGACTGAGCGAGGCGCGCTGGTTGAGCCACGCCATCACCGGTGCCGACCAGTAGACACTTCCCTGCCAGAGGACGAGGGCGACGACGAGCGCGCTGGCGCGGCTGTCGCCGATCAGCGCCCCTGCGAGCCCGAGCATGACGAGGGCGACGAGGCTCTCGCCTCTCGAAGCCGCGACGGCAGCCCGGACCCGGTGGGCGCCTGCTGTCTTCGGTGTGCGGAGAAAGACGCCTGCCGGACGGACGAGACCCTCCACACAGGCTCGCGCCACCGTGAGCGACAGCGAGAGCCAGTTGAGAAAGGCCAGCACCGCCCGCTTGAGAGAGATCCGCTCGCGCAGGCGGAGCGCCCAGACCGCGCGGATCAGGCCGCTCGCCAGCAGCATCGCAGGAAGCAGCACGGTCGGGCCGACGAAGGGACGCACCGGGATGCGACGCCCGGTGAGCAGGATCGACGCGATGACGACGAGGGCGATGGTGAAGCCGAGGTAGACGAGATCGTTCAGCCACTGCAGCCCGCTGACGAGGTAGTCGAGCCGCTGTCGCAGCGATAGGCGGTTGTCCGGCGACCGGTCCCATGGCATGAGCGAGTGCCAGTGCTTGCGCAACAGCTGCATGCCGCCGAAGCACCAACGAAAGCGCTGGCTCTTCAGCGAGGCGAAGGTCAGCGGCATGATTCCCTGTCCGTAGCTGCGGGGGATGAATATGCCCGAGTAGCCGGCGCGCAGCATCCGGAGGGATGCCTCGGCATCTTCGGTGATGCACCACTCGTCCCAGCCACCGAGCGACTCGAGCACCGACCGGCGGAGCAGCCCCATGGTCCCGGCGAAGATGATCGAGTTCCTCTCGTTGCGTGACGGCATCGAGGTCGAGAAGAAGTACCGGTAGGCGTCGTAGCAGGCCGTGAAGTAGGCGCTGCCCTCATACTCCCGGTAGTCCTGCGGCGTCTGGAGAAATGCCAGCTTCGGGTCGGCGAAGTAGGGCGCATTGTCCCTCAGGTACGCAGGCGAGACGAGGTAGTCGGAGTCGACGACACCGACGAGCTCGGCTCGCGGGTCCGTCAACTGGCTGAGGGCGAGGTTGAGCGCCCCCGACTTGTAGCCCTCGAGGTTCTCGACGTGGGTGAAGTGGACCCTCGGCCGGTCGCGGCAGTAGTCCTCGACCGGACGCCACGTCGCCGGATCGGTCGTGTTGTTGTCGATCACCACGATCTCGAAGTTCGGGTAGTCGATCCCTTCGGCGGCCGCGATGGTCTCGATCAGCATCTCCGGCGGCTCGTTGTAGGAGGGCACGTGCAGCGAGACGAAGGGCCGGTACGTCGGGTCGGGAGCCGGGAACTGGCGCGTGTGGCGAGTCCGGCAGATGACGTCGCACGTCTCGAAGGCGAATGAGGCCGTGAGGAAGAGCGCGGTGGCTTCGAGGACGAACAGGAACGCCGAGGCGACCGACGCGACCAGCGAGAGCCCGCCCGCGACGGTGACGCTTCCGGCGAACGCCAGATACGCAAGGGCGGCGGCGACGTACCCGCCGAAGAAGAGCTGACCCGGCGGATTCCACGGTCCCCGCACGAGCACGACGACGGCGGTGACCGAGAACACGAAGATCTCCGCCGCCCGGAGTGGGGCTCCCGCCACTCCCCACAGGAGCCCGACGAGCCAGCCTGCGCCGTACGCACAGGCAGCGGCGAGGAGGACGCCGAGGACTCTCGAGGTGAACCGGACGCGTCGTCCGACCGGACTTACTGAGTTGGTAGGCAGATGGAGGCGGTCTCCGCAGCATCGGCCCTGGTAGGAGGCCTGGGAGGTAGTGGAAGTCGTCGCAAGGCGTAGGC
>JAKCCH010000014.1 GCA_021838945.1 Actinomycetes bacterium | reverse complement strand
TCCCCGCGCCGTGAGGTGAAGACAAAGCCTGTGGACGACGCGTGAACTACGGCCGCTCAACCTGTGAGCGACTGTTCGATCAGCTGACGGGGACCCTGGTCAAGCCAAATGTGAAGGCCTCACCCACCCAGGAGCGGTGCCGACCGGCACCTCGGGCCGGAAACGGCTAACCAACCCGGCCCGATGGAGCCGGCCCAGCCGGTGCTGGACGGTGCGCTCGGGCAGCTCGGTCAGACGGACGAGCTGGCCGGTCGTGAGCACGCCGTGCTCGCCCAACAGGCCGAGCAGCCGCCGATCGGTCGAGGACAGCCCAGCCAGCGTGCTGGGCGCCGGCACGGGCCGAGGTAAGACTGCTGGGGTTAGGTTCGCGCCGCGTGTCAACACGCGGCCAAACAACTGATGACCAGGAATTTTGGGGCATGGGCTGTGTGCCCACGACCGGACAAGCGCGCCAGGGGGGAGACATTGCGCCTCTTGCACCGCGAAGTCAAGGAGTTCGGGCAGATTTTGGTTCCTGCCGTTGCCCCTCCGAGTAAACCCACCCCGCTCCGTGTGGGAGCGGGGTGGGCTCGTGGAGGCGCACAGACGGTTTCGTGGTCCGACAAACTCCTAGTGCACAAAGTTGATACGAGTGCACTCATTCTTGCTATGCGTTAGAGTCGCGTTTGCTTGACATGCGGTCACCTGCGGTGGTGGGGTGGCCTCGATGGTCGATATGGAGTCAGCTCCGGGACCCCAGGATCCGGACGACCGCCTGGCGCGTCGCAACGGTCGCCTGTACCTCATCGGACTGGCGACCTCGCTGATCGGCAATAGCGCCATGTCCCTCGTGGCAGGCATCTGGGTCAAGTCCCTCACGGGCAGCAGTGCCGAGGCAGGGCTGGTCTCAGTGTGCGTCTACGCACCGTCGCTGGCGGGGCCGGTGGCCGGCATGGTGGCCGACCGGGTGCGTCACCGACGTTGGCTGCTCGCCCTCAACCTCATGTCTGCAGTGCTGATGCTGCCGCTCTTGGCGGTGAGCGGACATGCCGACGTATGGATCATCTTTGCCGTGATGGCCTGGTACGGCACCGCCCTGACCTTGGAAGGGCCTGCGGAGAGCGCCCTGTTTGTCGAGATGCTGCCCGCCGAGATGCGCCAGCAGCTCAACGGCTGGAATCTCGGGCTTCAAGAGACCGGTCGGCTGGTCGCCCCCTTGGTTGGGGCCGGCTTATTCGCACTGGTCGGCGGCGGGAGCGTGGCGCTGCTCGACGCCGCCACGTTCGGACTGGCGGCCATCATGATCTGGCAGATCCACCTGAACGAGACGAAGCCAACCCACGGATCCACGCACTGGCGCTCCGACGTGCTGGCGGGCGTCGGCTACATTCGGAGAACCACCGATCTCCGGCGCCTGGTGGTTTTCGGCGCCGTCGTAATCGGGGTGTCAGGCGCCAGCGTGGCCGCCCAATACAGCCTTGTCAGTGCCCTCGGGGAGCCACCCAGCTTCCTCGGGGTGCTCAGCGCATGCCTTGGCGCTGGCTCGATCGTGGCCAGCCTGACCAGCAGCCGCCTCCTCGGACGCCTGGGCGAGGGTTGGGTAGCCGTCATCGGCTCGGCGAACTTCGGGCTCGGCAACCTCCTGAGGGCCAGCGGTTGGCTCCCCGCCGCCATCGTTGGATCGGTGGTTCTCGGCTTCGCGCTGCCATGGGTCTTCCTCGCCGTGTTGAACCTGGCTCAGCGCGCGACCCCAGCGAACTTGCAGGGCCGGGTGTCCGCGGCGGTCCTCCTCGCCGTGTTCGGCCCACAGGCCCCGCTCCAAGCGCTGGGGTCAGCGGCCATCGGCTACACCAGCTACCAGGTCATCTACGTCGCTTCCGCTGCAGTTGCGATGGGCAGCGCAGGCTGGCTCGTCGCCAGCCTTCTGCACCAACGGCGCCTGCGGCAGATATCCGCACAACCTCTTACGCCTCCTGGCGCATGATGGTTCGCAGAATGAGGGCGTTACCCCAGCGCACCGACATGGCCGAGTAGCTGGTTGAGCTTGTCTCGCTGCTGCCCGGGGGTTCGAATAGCGACAACTCAACACCACCAACCGGCCTGGCCTGGCCCTCTCCCTGGTCCCTTTCCCGGGTCCTCTCTCTTATCCCTTCGCCCTGTAGAAATCCATGACGAGCAGGACGCCCTGACGGCGTGAGAGAAAGCCGCCGACGAGAGCGGGGTCGCGCTCTACGAGTTGGACCCGCGCTGGCCGTGAGCCCCTGCCGGCACGATCTCTGAGCGCTCCGCCCGCAGCATCTCCAGGAACGCCGCTGTGGGCGCAGAGAGCGGGAAGCCGCGCCTCGTCGCGATGCCGATGTTCCGCGAGATCGACAGCCCCCTCACCGGTAGAGGTTGCACGCGCGCCACGGCGGACAAGCTCAACCGGCTGACGAAGGCGAGGCTGCCGGTCGCGAGGACCATCTGCAAGATCGTCGGGATCGACCTGAGCTCCATGGCGACCTCCATCTCGACCCCGGCCTCACGAAGGCGTGCGTCGATCACCTGCCGGATGGCACTGCCCGGCTCGAAGGCGATGAGCGGCTGCTTGTCGAGGTCGGCCGGCCGGACCCCGCCAGGCCGACCCGCGAGGACGTGATCGGGAGAGGCAACGAGCACGACCTCGTCGGAAAGGAGCTCCGCCACGTCGATCTCCCGCAGCGACACGGGCAAGGTCACGAAACCGACCTCGACCGCTCCGGAGGCAACATCGGAGGCGACCTCCAGGCTTCCTGCCTCCTTCACAAAGAAACGAATCCCCCCGTACCTCGCCCGGAACCCCGCGATCGCCGCCGGCAGCAGGTACGACGTGACGGTCGCGCCGCCTCCGAGCCTGATGCTGCCGTGCTCGAGGCCGAGGTGCTCGGCGACATCTCGGCGCAGCCGGTCGTATAGGGCGACGATCCGGCGCCCGTGCTCGACGGCCTGCCGCCCGACCTCGGTCAGCTCGACACCGTGGCGCCCGCGCACGAACAGCTCCGCGCCGAGGTCCGACTCGAGCTGTTGGAGCCGTCGGGACAGCGCTGACTGGCTCACATGGATCCGCTCCGCAGCCGCCGTGATCGTGCCTGCCTCCTCGACCGCCAGCAGCGACTGGAGGAGGACGAGATCCATTCATGTGTTCTTAGCATGGAATAGATGCAAACTATGCGCTGGACACAACCTCAGACCGGCCGTACGGTCACGACATGCTCGACGAGTACCGATCACACGAGACTGAGCGGGCCGCGCTCGGCATCCCGCCCCTGCCTCTCTCGGCCGGACAGGTTGAGGAAGTTGTCGCGAGGTTGAGCACGATCTCAACCGGTCCGGACGGCGAGGACGCCGAGCTGCTCGCCCTGCTCACCCACCGCGTCTCGCCGGGCGTGGGCGAACCAGCGCGCGTGAAGGCCGAGTGGCTGGCACGAGGCGATCGGCACTGCCCGCGCCTCACGCGGGAAGAGGCCGTCGTGCTGCTCGGCACGATGGTCGGCGGCTACAACGTCCCGGCGCTCGTCGAGCTCCTCGACGACGGCGAGCTCAAAGCTGGCGCCGCCCGCCAGCTCGCGGCGACGTTGCTCGTCTACGGAGCGTTCCACGACGTCGTGGCGAAGGTCCGTGAGGGCAACGAGAGAGCGCGGGAGGTCCTGCGCTCCTGGGCGGACATGTCTTGGCTCGCGGGCCGTCCGGCACTCCCGGACGCGGTCCACCTCACGGTCTTCAAGGTCGACGGCGAGACGACCACCGACGACCTCTCCCCCGCCACCCACGCCTGGTCGCGAGCCGACATCCCGCTGCACGCGACATCCCTCCTGCTCAACCGGATGGGCGAGGGCACCGCGATCGCGGAGCTCGACCGGCTGAAGGGGAACGGCCGCCCGATCGCCTTCGTCGGTGACGTCCTCGGGACTGGTTCGTCCCGGAAGAGCTCCGTCAACTCGCTCCTCTGGCACATCGGCAACGACATCCCGTTCGTGCCGAACAAGCGGCAGGGTGGCGTCGTCATCGCGACGCGGATCGCACCGATCTTCCGTGACACGCTGCGTGACTCGGGCGCTCTCGCCATCGAGGCCGACGCCGCCACGGTCGCTGCGCTCGAGACGGGCGACCACATCGTCCTGCGACCCCGTCAAGGCCGGGTGGACACAGGCTCGGGAGACCTGCTCGGCCGCTTCGATGCCGGCGGCGGCACCGGCGGCACTGATGCTCTGGATGCAGTGCGCGCGGGCGGACGGATCCCGCTCATCATCGGACGGATGCTCGCCCGAAAGGCTCTCCTCGCGCTCGGCGTCGCGACCGAGAGGTCACCGGCCACGCCAGCCGGGGCCGGGCGGCGTGCCGGCTACACCCTCGCCCAGAAGATCGTGGGGAAGGCCTGCGGCGTCGACGGCATCACGCCCGGGACGTACTGCGAGCCGGTGGTGTCGACCGTCGGCAGCCAGGACACGACGGGGCCGATGAACCGGAGCGAGCTCGAGGACCTCGCTTGCCTGGGTTTCGGAGCAGACCTCGTCCTCCAGACGTTCTGCCACACCGTCGCCTACCCGAGAGTCTCCGACATCGAGACGCAGAGGACGCTGCCCGAGTTCATGGGGAGCCGCGGCGCCGTCGTCCTGCGTCCGGGAGACGGCATCATCCACAGCTGGCTGAACCGGCTGCTGCTGCCCGACCAGGTTGGGACGGGGAGCGACTCCCACACGAGGTTCCCGCTCGGCATCTCCTTCCCGGCCGGGTCCGGTCTCGTGGCCTTTGCCGCCGCCATGGGCGTCATTCCCTTGACGATGCCCGAGTCGGTCCTCGTCCGAATCGTCGGAGAGAGACAGCCCGGCGTCACCGTGCGCGACCTCGTGAACGCCGTCCCGTTCGAGGCCCACCGTCAGGGACTGCTCGATCTCGACCCGGCACGGGGCCGCAACCCGTTCAACGGGCGCATCATCGAGATCGAGGGCCTCGAGGACCTCACGGTCGCCGAGGCGTTCGAGCTCGCCGACTCGTCCGCCGAACGATCTGCGGCAGCGTGCACCATCGCCCTCTCGGAGGCGACGGTGCGTGACCACCTGAGCCAGAGCGTCACCCTCATCCGGCAGCTCCTGGAAGCGGGCTACCGCGGCCGTGAGGCGCTCGAGCGGAGAGCCGACGCGATGCAGCGGTGGCTCGAGAGCCCGATGCTGCTCCGAGCAGATGCCGGCGCCCGTTACGCGGCGACCATCGAGATCGACGCCGCCGCGATCACCGAGCCCCTCGTCGCCTGCCCAGGCAACCCGGATGACGTGCGGCCGCTCTCCCAGCTCGCCGGCGTTGCGGTCGACGAGGTCTTCGTCGGCTCCTGCATGACCCATCTCGACCAGTTCCGACATGCCGGCCGACTCCTCTCGGAGGTGACAGAGCCTGTCCCGGTGACGCTGTGGATCGCTCCGCCGACTCGCATGGTGGAGGAGCAGCTGCGTGCCGACGGCTACTACAGCGTGTTCGGCAGGACCGGTGCCCGCACCGAGATCCCGGGCTGCTCGCTCTGCATGGGCAACCAGGCCCGGGTCGGGCCGGGAGCGACCGTCGTCTCGACGTCCACGCGCAACTTCCCGAACCGCATGGGCACCCGAGCGCAGGTGTATCTCGCATCCGCCGAGGTGGCCGCCGTCGCCGCCACCCTCGGGCGGCTCCCGACGGTGGAGGAGTACCGGCGGCGTCTCAGCGCATGACCGGGGCCCCACGTGAGCCGGACGGGCGGCGAACGAGAGCAACTAGCGCGGTGGGCGCGAGTGCGCTACGACGTGAGGCCTGTGCAGCGACGCCCCTCTCAGGCCGAGCTCCGGGCCGCCGCCGGCCGGACGGTTCCGGACGTCGTCGAGCCGGATCTCGAGCTCCTCTTCTGCGGCATCAATCCCGGGCTCTTCTCCGGAGCCGTCGGGCATCACTTCGCAAGGCCGGGCAACCGCTTCTTCAAGGTGCTCCATCTCGCCGGTTTCACACCCGAGCAACTCGAACCGTCAGAGGAGCGGCGCCTTCTCGGCCACGGGATCGGCATCACCAACCTCGTGCCCCGAGCGACAGCGTCGGCGGCCGAGCTCACGCAGGCCGAGCTGCGTAGGGGCGTCGCGCGCGTGGCGAACGTGGCCGATGAGGTGGGGGCGGGTTGGGTGGCGTTTCTCGGGATGGGCGCGTACCGCACCGGCTTCGGCCGCCGCCATGCCCGGCTCGGTGAGCAGCCGGAACGGCTCGGCCGGGCGAGGATCTGGCTGCTGCCGAACCCGAGCGGGTTGCAGGCCCGCTACCAGCTCCCCGAGCTCGTCGAGCTGTTCGGCGACCTGCGCCGGCAGATCAGGACGAGGCGCAGCTGATCACTCAGGGCCGTGCGAGACGGCCTCGACGTTGTTGCCGTCCGGGTCCCTCACGAACGCTCCGTAGTAGTCCGGGTGGTACTCCGGCCACAACCGGGGCTCGTGGAGGACCTCGGCCCCTGCGGCCACGGCCGCGTCGAAGAACGCACGCACAGTCGCCCGGTTCCTCGCGGTGAACGCGATGTGCGACTCCCGGAAGCCCTCGCCCGTCGTCCAGGCGCCGATCCAGAAGTCGGGCCGGGGAGGGATCCCGTATCCGATCGCTTCCTCGAAGTCGATGATGCGGGTGCCCCCGAGCGTGCCGAGCACAGCGTCATAGAAGCGCGAGCTCGCCGCCATGTCCCGACACTGGATGGAAAGGTGGTCGATCACGACGCCATCTTGATCCGCCCGAGCGCACGCCGCACGCCTGACGCCTGACGCCTGACGCGAACTGGTCCCCACCCGACCGGAGCTCCGATCGAGTGGGGACCGTAGTCGCCAGGATTGGGGAAGGTCAGGCGGCGATCTGCTGTGCCGACGCGGACTGCATCTTCAGAATCTCCTCGTCCGCCTTCGTCCGGCGGGAGTGCCAGAAGCCGAAGCCCACGAGCACCAGCATCAGGCCGGCGAGGATGAACGAGATGATGGAGGCCCACAGGGCGATCACGCCGAACTGCGAGAAGCCGTAGGCCTCGAGCAGCAGGCCACGAAGCGTCGTGCCTTGGAAGACGGTTGCTTCGAGCCCCTGCAGCTGAGTGGCTTGCGGCGAACCTGCCTTGGCGGCCCTGGCCGCGGCGCTCACCTTCGAGTACACACCGTGGAACGGCATGTCGTACAGGTGCTGGCCGATGAAGTGGTCGGCGTATGCCTCGGCCTGCGCGCCGTTGAGCACTTGCTGCCCGGCATACTGGTAGAGGTACTGCCGCATGTTCGGAGTGATCTCGGTTCCGGCCTTGGCGTGCGCGAAAGCGGATGCCGGCGGGAAGTAGATCTGCTGCTGGGCGAGCTGACTGCGGACGTTCGTGTTCGTCCAGTTCGCTGCCCAGAGACCGAGGGCTCCGGCAACGATCAGGACGACGGCGACGAGCAGGCCACCCGTGCTTGCGATCACATCGAAGACTCGACGTCTCATGACTGTGCCCCTTTCGATGAGCGACTTTCTTGTTACATTGTGAACGCGAGCACAGCTGTTTCTCTAGGGTCCTAAGTCCGCGCGGGGTGGGACGGACGTCCCAAGTTTGCGTCGGTGTTACAAGGAGTTGTCCGGCTGCAGCTCCTGAGCGCCGCCGCCAGCGTCCCCGGCACCGCCACCCGCACCGACCGTGGCGCCCGCACCAGCCATGAGGTGCCGCTCGAACCAGTCGAGGATGAGCTCAGCCCGTTGGACGCGGTGGAGCGGAGCTCCGCTTCGCGACAACTCGTGGCTCTCGCCGGGGAACCGCATGAGCTCCGGTTCGCGCCCGAGCAGGCGCAGCCCGATGAACAGCTCCTCAGCCTGGTTGATCGGGCAGCGCAGGTCGTCCTCGGAGTGCAGGATGAGCACGGGCGTCGTCATCGCATTGATGTAGCTGATCGGCGACTGCCTGAGGTAGGCCTCGGGAGCCTCGAGGTGGTTCTTGCCGACGTAGCCGCGGAAGACGCCGGCGATGTCGGAGTTGTGCTCGAGCGTGAGCAGGTTGTTGCAGGCACGCTCGGAGCATGCAGCCTTGAACCGGTCGGTGTGGCCGATGACCCAGGAGGTCATGTAGCCCCCGTACGAGCCGCCGAGGATCCCGAGCCGGTCCGGGTCGACCCAGTCGAAACGCCGGCACGCCTCCTCCACGCACGCCATGACGTCGTCGAAGTCCACTCCGCCCCAGCCCGAGCCGGGGTCGGTGTCGCACTCCGGCCAGCGCACGGCGCGACCCCAGGCCTCGGAGTATCCCGAGCTGCCGCGGGGGTTGCAGTAGACCACCCCGAAACCACGGGCCACCTGCAACTGGAACTCGTCGAAGAAGCGATTCCCGTACGACGTGAACGGCCCGCCGTGCACGTTCAGGAGGACCGGGTAGCGGTGGCCGGGCTCGAGCCCGACTGGCGGCATGGCCCAGCACGGCACCTCGGTGCCGTCGGCAGACAGCGCCGTGAAGGCCACGGGCTGCACGAGCGTCAGTCGTGCGCTGAAGGCCTCGCCCACCTTCGTCAGCTGGTGCTCTTCACCCGAGGCCGAGGGTCCGTTGCTCGAGCCGTCCGAGAGCCGGCGGACGACGAGCTCCGGCAGCGTGGTCGCCGAGGTCACGGTGAACGCGAGCGTGCCGTTGCTCCAGTGCGACGACGTCACCCAGCGGTCGCCCGTCACCAGCGGCTCGGCCTGGCCCTCGCCGGAGGCGGGCACCCTGTAGAGGTGCACGTTGCCCTCGTCCTCGACGCTGAACAGGAGCTGGTCCCCCACGAAGGCGGGCCTCCTCGCGTAGCCGTACGGCCCGCAGTTGCGATCGAGGTCGAGCGCCGGCTCGACCGACTGCCCGCTGTGGAGATCCAGCACCGCGAGACGCTCGTGACGGGGCTCGTCGAGAGGCGACGGGTTGCGGAGGTACGCGAGCCTCGACCCGTCGGGCGACCAGACCGGAGACGACAGCGCACCGGCATGCTCGGTGAGGCGCTCGGGCTCGAGGTTGTCGCTGCCGGCCCGCACCCTCACCGCCCAGAGGTCCTCCTCGCCGTCGAGGTCCCACGTGTCGTGTCGCGCCGATGCGAAGGCGATCTTGCTGCCGTCGGGCGACCAGGTGATCCCGCCCGACCGGAAGGGCCCGTGGGTGAGCACGCGTGGTCTGCTCGAGCCGTCCGCAGGGACGACCAACACCCGCGTCGGCCGGTCGAAGATCCAGCCTTGCCCGTTCAGGCGGGAGAAGAGCCGGGTGACCCGCCGCGGCGGCATGTCCTTCGCCTTGCGGTCCTCGCCCGGCTTCCCGTACTGCTCGGGGTCGGGATCGGGCGCGACGAAGGCGATCTGGGTGCCGTCGGGCGACCACTCGAGCTCCGTGACACCCGCCGGCCGGGTCGCGACCACGACCCGCTCACCGCCCGTCGCAACCGGCACCGTGCAGATCTCGGCGCTCCCGTCCTCCTGTGAGGCGACGAAGGCGACCGTGCGCCCGTCCGGAGCAAAGCGGGCCATCGAGTCCCCGGGGCCGGACGTGAACGGCCGCGGCGCCTCCGACCCGTCGGCTGCCGCGAGCCAGACGCGCCTGCGGTAGAGGTTCTCGTCGAGGTCCACGTCGGTCACCGTGAAGACCACACGCGAGCCATCCGGCGAGACCCGCACGTCCTCCGCCTGACGGATCGATCCGATGTCCTCCGGGCGCATGCCGGTACCCGATGCGCTCGTCGTCATTGACGCCTCCTTCGACTCCGGGAGGTTCACCCTATCGAGGGGTTAGCGCGAGCGGAATGCCCGAGCACGCCGGGACCGAGGTGCCGGTGCAGGCTCAGCGAGCCGCCTCTCCGGCCGCCTCCAGCGCCGACTCGATGCATCGCACCAGCTCGCGGGCCGATGCGGGCGTCAGCTCGACCGCCACGCGGGCCGACGGCCCGGCGGCGGGATCGATGAAGTCGAGGTTGAGCGTGTGCTCGTAGGGCGAGTGGTACGGGTGATCGACGTATGCGAGCGCATGGCTGAGCCGGAACCAGCCGGCGGCCCCCTTCGCACTTCCGTCGACGGCCGTCTTCTCCGTCACGTACGTGCACATCAGGCGCTCGCCCCCTCGCCGCTCGTGGCGCCCAGGTGCCGACCGAAGAACTCGAAGATGCGCTGCCATCCGTCGACGGCCGCCTCGGGCCGGTACATCGTCCGGTCCACCGCGAAGAAGCCGTGCCCTGCCCCGTCATACCGGTGGAACTCGTACGTCTTGCCCGCCTGCTCCAGAGCGACCTCGAGCTCGTCGACCTGCTCGGGGGAGGGGAACTTGTCCTCGTTCCCGAACAGCCCGAGAAGCGGGCACCGGAGCTCGCCGGTTCGCGCGACGAGCGGGGTGACCCTGAGCGACGTCCCTTCGGGAGGGTTGCCCACGACGAAGGCGCCGTAGCAGTCCACCGCCGCGTCGAGATCGAGCGACAGAGCCGCCAGGAACGCCTGGCGGCCTCCGGAGCAGTAGCCGATGACACCCTTCTTCCCGCTGAACTCCTCGTAGGACTCGAGATGCCTGAGCGCGCCGGCGAGATCCCCGACGAAACGCTCGTCGGGCACTCCCCCGGCCGCCCGGGACGCGGCTGCCGCGTCATCGGGCGCAGCCTTCCCGCCGTCACCTTCGCGAAAGTGCAGGTTCGGCACGACAGCCATGTAACCGTGGGCGGCGAACTTCCGCGCGATCTCGGTTGTCGCCTCGTCGAAGCCGGGCATGTGGTGGACGACACCGACACCACCGAACGGACCCGGACCGAGCGGCCGAGCCAGGTAGGCATTGATCTCGAGCCCTTCGTGGCCGGTGACGCGTACCTCTTCTGCGATGAGCCCTGTGTACATGGGACGATTATGTCGGCTGCGTCGGCAAGGGGCTACGTTCTGGCTGATGACCGACGACAACCGCCGGCTGGTCCTGGCGCAGCGACCGACAGGACTCGTCGACGACGCGACGGTCGAGTTGCGACGCGTGCCGGTGCCCGAGCCCGAAGAGGGCGAAGCGCTCGTCAGGGTCCGCTACCTCTCGATCGACCCGACCATCCGGACCTGGATGAACGATGCTCCGGGCTACTTGCCGCCGATCGGTGTCGGGGAAGTGATCCGGTCGGGCGGTATCGGCGAGGTCGTCTCCTCGACGAGCGACGAGTACCACCGGGGCGACCTCGTGTTCGGCATGGTGGGTTGGCAGGACTTCTGTGTCGCAGACTCGGGTGCCAGCAGGATGCAGGTGCTCCCCCCGGGGATCGATCCGATGGCCGCCATCAACGTCTTCGGCGTCACCGGCATGACCGCTTATTTCGGGCTGCTCGAGGTCGGCCGGATGCGGGAAGGTGACGTCGTCGTCGTGTCCGGTGCGGCTGGGGCAACCGGCTCCTCCGTGGGTCAGATCGCGCGGGCGAAGGGCGCCGGCAAGGTGATCGGCATCGCAGGCGGTCCGGAGAAGTGCGCGTGGGTCGTGGACGAGCTGGGTTTCGACGCGGCGATCGATTACAAGACGGACGGGGTCGCGCGACGCCTCCACGAGGAAGCGCCGGACGGGGTCGACCTCTACTTCGACAACGTGGGGGGTGAGGTCCTGAACGCCGCGCTCGGCAACCTCGCCATGCGTGGCCGGGTCGTGCTGTGCGGCGCCATCTCCGCCTACAACGCGGCTTCCCCGCCACCGGGACCGTCCAACTACGTGAGCCTCATCACCCGCCGCGGCCGGATGGAGGGGTTCATCATCCTCGACTACGTCGATCGTTTCGCCGAGGCGCAGGCGGACATCCTGACCTGGCTCCTCGACGGGAGGCTGAAGCACGTCGAGCATGTCGTCGAAGGTCTCGAGCACGCTCCGGATGCCCTCAACCTCCTGTTCACCGGGGGCAACACGGGCAAGGTCGTGGTGAAGCTCTGATGGCCGGCGGTTCGGCGACCGGGGCTGCCTGGGCGGCACGGCACGGCGAGGCGTCATCGGGCGGCGTGCGCATCCACTTCGTCGAGAACGGTCCGGAGGATGGTCCGGTCGTGCTCCTCGTGCACGGGTTTCCCGAGCTCGCCTACTCGTGGCGCCACCAGCTCCCGGCGCTCGGCGCGGCAGGTTACCGGGCCGTCGCGATCGATGTCCGGGGATACGGGAGGTCCGGCAAGCCGCCGGCGGTCGAGGACTACCGCATGGTCCGTCACGTCGCCGACAACGTGGCGGTCGCAGCCGCGCTCGGGCCAGCGCGGGCCGTCATCGTCGGCCACGACTGGGGCGCACCGATCGCCTCGGCGAGCTCGCTCCTCCGTCCCGACCTGTTCGACGCGTGTGCGCTGTTGAGCGTGCCGTACAACCCGCCGCCGCGGCGGCGGCCGACACAGGTGTTCGCCGAGATGGTGGGCCCCGACAACGAGTTCTACATCAACTACTTCCAGGAGCCGGGGAAGGTGGAGGCCGAGGCGGAGACCGATCTCCGCCGCTTCCTGCACGCCTTCTACTGGGGCGCATCAGCGAGTGGCGCCGGGTCCGGCGGCGCATCGCTCGCGGTCATCCCGAAGGGCGTGCGCATGGTGGACCAGCTGCCGGAGCCGACCAGCGAGCTCGAGTGGCTGCCGCCGGACGACCTCGACGTCTACGTCGCCGAGTTCGAGCGGACGGGACTCCGCGGCGGTCTCAACCGCTACCGCAACATCGACCGCGATGCCGAGGACCTCGCCCCGTTCCGGGGCCGGCCCCTCACGGTGCCCGCGCTGTTCATCGGCGGCGAGCTCGACGGACCGACGGTCTGGGGCGCGAGCGCCATCGCCGAGTTCCCGAAGACGCTTCCGGACCTGCGCGCCAGCCACGTCCTCGAGGGGTGCGGCCACTGGGTGCAGCAGGAGAAGGCCGAGGAGGTCAACCGGCTGCTGCTCGAGTTCCTCCGCGAGGTCAGGCCGGTCTGAGGTCTGTCGAGACGAGCAGCTGGTCGTCCGCCCAGAGGAACGGCTGCATCATCCGCGCCCCGTGCCGCCGGGTCGCGCTGCTCGACTGCTGCGAGCTTCGAGCCGCTCCCGTTGCGGCGTGATCGTCGCGGCGGGATCCATGGAAGATCCGTGCCCTGCCCAGAAGATGCCGAAGCGCTCGCACGCCGAGCCGGCGAGGAGCGCCGCTCCCGAGGCTGCCGCGATGATCCGGCTCCGGCGGCCGGCGGCGAGCGCGCCGACGATGCCGGTGCCGGTGAGAAGCTCCGCCGCCTGGAGGAACTTCTTCGCCTTCCCCTCGTGGTAGGCCTTGCGCACGTCAGGGTGGAGTCGGTGCTCGAGCGCCCTCGACAGGACGACCTCCGCCGTTCCCCCGGCGACGGCGAGCCGTCTCGCCGGGGCGTTGTCGGCGAGGGTGGAGGTGATGAGCCCGGCGCCGCCGGCCGCCGTCGCCGACGAGGCGACGAAGACGAAGGGCATCTCCCTGTGACCGTCGTGCCAGGCCGGCACCGCCGTGTTCGAGATGAGGGCGGCCGTGTAGGCGGCGACAGCCGGTCCGAGCACAGCCGCCCCCGCTGTAGCACCGCCGCCGATCGCCGGGAAGAGGCCGGTCGCTTCGGTACCCGCTGCGACGATGGCAGCGGGGCCGTACGCGGCGAGGAGCCAGGAGCCGACGCTCATCGGCGACGTCGGCTTGAAGACACGGAGCATGTTGAGGAACCGCTCGGGCCGGCCGAGGTCGTGCACGAGCGCGACGAGCGACAGGCTGATGGCGCCGGCGGCGACCACCTTGCCGCCGCGCGCGAGGCTGCGCCGCCCGGTCAGGTGAGCGCCCGCACCGAGAACGGACGACGCGCCGGCAAGCCCGCCGAGGAAGAAGTACCCGGGGATGTCGGGCGATGCCCAGACAGGCTTGTTGATGACGGGCATGCCGTAGTAGCTCTGGAACCTCGCCGGCTCCACCATGAGCTCTTCACGGCTGCGCCTCCTGCCGGCGACGACACCAGTCGTCGCCTCCCGCCCGGGGCGCTCGTGCAGGAGACCCTCACGTGTGACCTCGGTCTCGTTCATGACTCGGCTCCGGAGGATCGTCCGGCCGACCTGCCTGCCCCGGCGAAGCTCGCTGCCCCGGCCGCCAACAGCGCTCCGGCCGCCGCGCCCACCAGCTTCCACATGCGCGGCAGGTCCCGCGTTGGCACGACCGGGTCGGGAGGCAGGCCGTACACCTCGGGCTCGTCGAGCAGCAGGAAGAAGGCGCCAGCACCGCCGACGCCGTCGTCTGGGCTCTCGAGGTAGAGGCGGGCGTCGAGGATCCCGCCGTCGTGAAGCTGCTGCACACGCCTCCCGGCGCGCTCGCGCAGCTCGTCGAGCTCGCCGAACTGGATCGAGCTCGTCGGGCACGTCTTCGCACAGGCAGGCTCGTCACCGTTGGAGAGCCGGTCGTAGCAGAGCGTGCACTTCCAGATCCGACCGTCCTCCTCACGCTTGTCGAGCACGCCGAAGGGACAGGCCGGGACGCAGTATCCGCACCCGTTGCAGACGTCCTCCTGCACCACGACCGTGCCGAACTCGGTGCGGAAGAGTGCTCCGGTCGGGCAGACGTCGAGGCAGCCGGCGTCGGTGCAGTGCTTGCACACGTCCGAGGCCATGAGCCAGCGGAAGTCGATCGGCCCACCGACTCCGGCGGTGGCCGTGCCGGGCGCCGTCGCACCCCCCGGTGCCGCGACGTTCGGCGCCGACCGGCTCGGGCCCGGTTCGCCGTGCCCGTCGAGCCGGCGGTACCCGCCGAAGGAGATCGGAGAAACGAGCTGGTGCGAGAGCCCGGGCTCCTGGCGTCCGAGCGGCTTTCGCTGCTCGATGAACTTCACGTGCCGCCACGTGTCGGCGCCGAGTCCCTTTGTGTTGTCGTACGACATGCCCGTGAACTCGAGCCCGTCCTCGGGGACGTGGTTCCATTCCTTGCAGGCGACCTCGCAGGCCTTGCAGCCGATGCAGACGGATGTGTCCGTGAAGAAACCCATCCTTCTCGGATGCTCCCGGTACCCGTCCGCGCTCGCCGGATCCGGCCCACGCCGCGAGCTCAGCAGGTCGATCGGACCGATCATCGGACCTCCATCCCGGTGTCCGCGGTGATACCCGCCCGCTCCCGGTACTCACGCCCCGATGGCGTTGCGGGCGAAGACGACCATCGCGAAGCCCCCGCCCTCCGCGTTGCGCTGGCGGGAGGCGCGTCGTGGCCGTTGATCCCGGCGAGCATCGCCTCGGCCGACGGTTCGGCGATCGATCCCTCGGTCGAGTAGTCCCACGTGAGGTCGAGGATAGGGCGCCTGCGTTCGTCGGTCGAGCCTGCGAGCTGCTGAGTCGGCCGCTCTGGGTATTGAGCCAGGATCAAGGTGCGAGATCCAAGCGGAGGTGCCACGTGAGCTCGACGAGCAACGGAGCCGGGACGATGCGAGCAAAGGCGAGGAAGCTGGCGGGATCCCTCTCGTCCGGGCTCGCCGATCGCCAGCTCGAGCGTGCGCGAAAGCGGCTCGGGCCGGACTCGAGCCAACCCGGACACCCCCGACCGATCGCCGTGGTGACGGGAGCGAGTGGTGGGGTGGGGAGGGCGACGGCGGTGCGTTTCTCTGAGGCCGGCTTCGACGTGGCGCTCATCGCGCGCGGCGATGGCGGGCTCGCGGCGGCTGCGAAGAACGTCGAGGCGGCCGGTGGGAGGGCGCTCGCGGTCGCGGCGGACGTGGCCGAGTTCGAGCAGGTGAGCGAGGCCGCCTCGAAGATCGACATGTTCGACTCGAAGGCCGGCGGGACGCTCGATCCATCGTTTCTGACATCTCTTCCACAGACCTCCGAGAACTTCATGAAGGCGACGAAGGCGACGCTGCGCGAGAAGGTGGAGGTGTGGCAGCGGCGTTTCGGCAAGGCGGCGTAGCGGCGTTCACCGGCACGCTGCTACGGGTGGCCGGCTATGGTGTCGAAGAGAAGACAGGGGAGCGCCCCCGGGCGCTGAGAGTGCGGTCCACCGCAGACCCTCGAACCTGATCTGGGTCATACCAGCGAAGGGAGTCAGAGATGGCCACCGTTGACGTCGAGCGTCGAAGCCTTCGAGCCCTCACGAGGTGGCGCACCGTCGACATCGTCGTTGCATCCGTGATCGCCGTCGCCGGCGGCGTCGTGTTCTGGGCATGGAGCCAGCTGTGGGTCACGACCGGGAGCGCGTTCGCGGCGTTCCCGCCGAGCCAGGCGGTCATGTACGGCATCTGGCTCGCACCCGGTGTGATCGGCGGGCTCATCATCCGCAAACCTGGCGCCGCCCTTTACACCGAGCTCGTCGCCGCCATCATCGAAGCCCTGCTAGGGAGCGCCTGGGGACTGTCGGTCGTCTTCTACGGGCTCGCACAGGGTGTCGCTCCCGAGCTGGTGTTCGCTCTCTTCCGCTATCGGTCGTGGCGTCTCCCGGTCTGCCTTCTCGGCGGCCTTGCCGCCGGCGCCGCCGCCGCCTGCCTCGACCTCGTCTACTACTACGGCGCATGGCGAACCGACTGGAAGCTCGCCTACATCGCAATCGTCGCCACGAGTGCGGCGATCGTCGCCGGCCTCGGTGGCTGGAGCCTCGTCCGCGCCCTCGGGCGTACCGGCGTCCTGCAGCCCTTCCCGTCCGGGCGCCGCGCCCCGGTCGCCTGACCAAGCGTCGGATGGCTGCACCTGCCGTCGAAGCGCGCGGCTGGGGTTGGCGGCACGCGGGTAGAAGGGGCTTCGCGGTCAAGGACCTGGACCTCAGAGTCGAGCATGGCGAGCGCGTCTTGCTGCTCGGCGCTTCCGGTGCCGGCAAGAGCACGCTGCTGTGGGCCCTCGCCGGGTTGCTCCGGGCGCCGGACGCCGGGGACGAGGAAGGCCTGCTGCTCGTGGACGGTGCGCCTGCCGGCGGGCGCGACAGCGCTTCGCACTCTCCTTTCGCGCACACCGGGCTCGTGTTCCAGGACCCGTCTTCGGCCATCGTCATGGGGAGAGTCGGAGACGAGGTCGCGTTCGGTCTCGAGAACCGGGCGGTCCCGCTCACCGAGATCTGGCCTCGCGTCTCGGAGGTGCTCACCACCGTCGGCTTGCGCTACGACCTGCTCCACCCGACCGACCGTCTCTCGGGCGGAGAGCAGCAACGGCTCGTCATCGCGGATGTGCTGGCCCTCCGCCCTGCCATCTGGCTCCTCGACGAGCCGACGGCGAATCTCGACCCGCCGGGTGCCGCCATGGTTCGAGCGACCCTCCGGCACGTCGTCGGTGAGTCCGGCGCGACGCTCGTGCTCGTCGAGCACCGGGTGAGCGAGCTCGTCGATCTCGTGACCCGCGTCGTCGTGCTGGAGAGCGGCGGCGGGGTCATGGCGGACGGCGACCCACGGCAGGTGTTCGGCAACCCGTCCACGTGCTCGGCCCTGCGGCGTGCCGGGGTATGGCTGCCGGAGGCACCACCGGGCCGTCTCGCACCGAGGCGTCCGGCCGGGCCGCCCGTCATCGAGGCCGCCGACGTGACGGTGCGCTACGAGGGAGCCGCTCACCCAGCGGTCGACGGGATCGACCTCATTGCACACAGCGGCCAGGTGCTCGCAGTCACCGGCCCGAACGGCTCGGGCAAGACGACGCTGTCGCTCGTGCTCGCTTCGCTCATGAGACCGACGAGCGGCGAGGTCCGGTGGAGGGCCACCGAGGGCGGCGCTCACGTACCACCGTCCAAGCCGTATGCCCGTTGGCGACCACGCGAGCTCGTGCGCCATGTCGGCACCGTGTTCCAGGACCCCGAGCACCAGTTCGTGGCACCGACCGTCGCGGGCGAGCTGGCCGTCGGTCCGCGTCGTGCCGGGCAGGACGCGCGGACCGTGGATGCACGCGTCGGCGAGTTGCTCGAGCGCCTCGGCCTCGGCGCGCTGGCGGCGGCGAACCCCTACACCCTCTCCGGCGGCGAGCAGCGTCGCCTGTCGGCCGCGTCCGCTCTCGCGGCTCGGCCGCAGCTGCTCGTCCTCGACGAACCGACGTTCGGGCAGGATTCGCGGACCTGGAGCGAGCTGGCTGCGCTGCTCGCAGAGGAGCGTGACGCCGGTCGTGCCGTCCTCACCGTCACGCACGACGAGGATCTCGTGCGGGCACTTGCCGACGAGGAGGTCGTGCTGGAGGACGGCAGACGGGTCGACGAGGATCGCCGTGATGCGAGCGCCCCGAGCGCGCCTGCGGCACCCTGGGAGATCGGCCCCGGATCGACCCCCGCATCGAGGCCGGCGCAGGCGCCGTCGCGGAGGCCGTCACCGACTGCGACGCAGATGCCGGCACCATGATGCGAGTCGAGACGCCGTTCGCGCCCACCTCCCTCGGCCGCCTCAACCCGGCCGCAAAGCTCATCGCGGCCGCCGTCGTCATGATCGGCCTCCTCGTGACGGCCGACGTCGTGACGGCGTCGATCGTGCTCGGAATCGAGCTCGGCCTTCTCCCGGCCACCGGTGTCAGCCTGTCCCGGCTCGCCCGCAGAGCCTGGCCGCTCCCGGTTGCCGCCGCTGGCGTGGCGGTCGCGAACCTGATCGCCTCGGACGCCTCGGCTGCGACGATCTCCGCCATCTCGCTCCGCCTGCTCGCCATCGCCCTCCCCGGTGTCCTCGTGTTCGCCTCCACCGATGCCGTCGACTTCGCAGACTCCCTCGTGCAGCAGCTGCATGCCCCGGCTCGCTTCGCGTACGGCGCACTCGCCGCCTACCGCCTCCTGCCGATGCTGTCGACCGACTGGGACACGATCCACCGGGCTCGGCGCGCCCGGGGCATCGACGCCGGCAGGTCACCTGTCGGCACCGTGCGCCTCTTCCTCTCCGGCGTCTACGCGCTTCTCGTTGCCGCCATCCGCCGCGGCACCCGGCTGGCGGTCGCGATGGACAGCCGGGGCTTCGACGCGAGACGCCCGCGCTCGGCAGCGAGGGAACAGGTCGTGAGGCCGGTGGATCGGTGGCTCGTGGCCGGGACGGTGATCGTGGTGGCCGGCGCCAACGTGGCCGCCGTCGTCGCCGGGACCTGGCACCCGGTCATCCTCTGACCGAGGCGGCGAGGAAGGCGGCCGAAAGGAAGGGCGGCCGGCGCAGAAAGGGCGGCGCGGTCACGGACGTGTCGGTAGAGCGACATCGGTGAGGCGCCGAGCTCGGCCGCAAGGCTGCGGATCGTCATCCTCTCGTAGTCACCACGCTCGACGATGTCGAGCGTGGTGACGACGATCTGTGCCCGGGACAGGGTTCCCCACGGGATCCGAGTGGTGCTCCCGGGCTTGCTCCACCCTCGCCTCGGCTCCCACGGGGCATCGGCCCATGGTAACTGCAACCGGACTGCTATGGCTCCGGGATAGACCACAGCAACCCGGCTGGACCCCTGCCCACGTGGGAAGCCGGCTGGCGGGTCATGTACGGGACAGCTGTGAGAGGCGCACCTGGCGGCGCGGCCGCTCTCACCCAGCGACAGGTGATGCCATCAAAGTACATGTACGCATGTTGGTATGTTACCTCGCGTCGTCGCCGGAGGGACGTCGCGGCGGGACATCCCGGCGAGGTGTCTGGCGCTCGCTGCTGCGATCGCTGCCACCGCTGCGGGCTGGTACGGCACGGACTGGTGCACCCGGCGGAGTGTCCCGCCGGCGCCGGTTCGCCCGCTTCAGGAGCGGCCTGCGCCCTCTCGCTTCGGTGCCGGGCCAACCGGCGCGGCGGAGCCGTTCGTCTTGACGTCTCCGATGCTGCTCTGGCTCACCGCCGCCTCGCCGCCCTCCTTCTCGCCGCCGCCCTCTTGCGGACCAGCCGCCGGCAGGGACGGGGACCGGTGCAGCGTCCACCTGCGATGCGCTTCCGTACCCGGATAGCCCATCCCTGCTTCGATGCGGCGGGGCCACCAGTTCCAGCGGCCGAGCAGCACCACCGTCGACGGGACGAGCAGCGTCCGGACGAGGAACGTGTCCATGAGGATGCCGAGCGCGAGGCCGACGCCGATGTTCTTCACCTGGCCACCGCTCGGGCCCGAGGCGCCGGCGAAGGCCAGCACGCCGAAGCTCCCGGCCAGCACCAGACCAGCCGACGTGATCGTCGGCCCGGAGGCTCCAACGGCTCGGATGACGGCGTCCTTCAGCGAGTGGTCGTGGGCCTCCTCCCGGATGCGCGTCATGACGAGGATGTTGTAGTCCTCGCCGAGAGCGAGAAGGAAGATGAACATGAGGAAGGGTAAGAGGAAGGTCAGGCCTCCCGAGCTTCCGAGCTTCACGAAGATGATCGAGGCGAGCCCGAGCGCGGCGAGATACGACAGCACGACCGAGGCGATGAGGTAGAGGGGCGCGATGAGGCTCCGCAGGACGAGCGCGAGAAGGAGCCCGATGGCGAGGGCGGCGATCGGGACGATGTGGGTGAGGTCCGAGTCCGAGGTCGACGAGATGTCTGCGAGAGCCGGCGCCTCGCCGGCTGCGCCCCAATCCTTCGCCCCGACCGAACGCGCGGCCTTCGCCAGGACCGCCCGGATCCGGGGCACCTGCTGGAGCGCCTTCGTCCCGCCGGGATTACCGGCCGCGAGGCCCGACGCGAACTGGATGACCGTCCCGTCCGAGCTGACGTACTGGCTGTCGGCTCGGTACTGCTCGTAGACGGCGAGCGGCACCGTGACTCCTGCAGCAGGAACGGGCGGCAAGGCGCGCGGAGGCCCGAGTTGGCGGTAGAGCGCCTGGAACTCGGCTGAGCTCATCTTCACACCCGTCGGGTTGAGCGCGGTCTGGATCGTCGTGAACAGCCCGCTCGCGCGGAGCTGCTGCTCGATCTTCGTGATCTGGCCAGGGTCTGCGTACGCCGAGTGCGAGAGCTTCACGACGAGGTTCGTCGGGTTCGAGCTCGACCGCGGGAAGTAGCGCTTGACGATGGCGTCGCCCTTGGCGGCAAGTGTGTGAGCAGGTGCGTTCTCCGCACCTCCGAAACCGGACGGCGTGTACCAGAACACTCCTGCGGCCAGCGCGCCGAACAGCGCCACGCCGATCAGCAGCGTCGGCGCCGGGCGTGACACGATCCGGCCGGCCACCCTGCCCCACAATCCTGTCCGGTTGTCTCCGTGACGGGGAAGCGATGGCCAGAACACCGCACGACCGAGGATCGCGAGGAGCGCCGGGAGGAGCGTCAGCCCGGACAGCAGCATGGTGGCGATGCCGATCGCGAGCGGAACGCCGAGGTCGTGGTAGATGCCGAAGGTTGCAAACGTCAGGCTCAACAGAGCGAGGACGACGGTGCCGGCCGAGGCCGTGATCGACTCCCCGACACGCTCGACGGCCCGCGAGACGGCGTCACCGGACGAGAGGCCGTCCCGCAATCCCTCACGCACCCGGTAGACGAGGAACAGGCCGTAGTCGGTCCCCGCCCCGAGCACGAGCACGATCAGGAGCAGCTGCGTGACCTCGGAGACCTTCAGCACGCCGTGCGACGCGATCTCGCCGATGATCGAACCGGCGACAGCGAGCACGAGGGCCGCGGGCAGCAGCGTCACGAACGGCGCCAGGACGGAACGGAAGATGATGAACAGCAGGACGATGATGAAGATGATCGACAGCCCCTGGGTGGCGTTGCCGGTCGTCTTCGACTGCTGGTTCTGGTAGACGCCGTCCGCTACCTGCCCGGTGACGTAGAAGTGCAGCCCCGCCGGCGCCCTCGCCTTCTGGAACGTGTCGATGATCGAGAAGACCAGGGTCTTCGCCTTCTGCGGGTCGAAGCTGGCCGAGGTCGACATGGCGGTCAGCAGGACCGCCTTGTGGCTCGGCGCCTCGCCGTAGAACTCCACGCGCAGGACTCCCGCCGTCCCCTTCACGAGCTTCGCGTCGCGCTGGATGGCGGCCATGTCCGCCGAGGTGAGCGTGCCGCCCTCGCGGGCGGCAACGATCGTCACCGGCTCGGCGTTCGCCTTGCCGAGCAACGGCGCCGCAAGGCGGGCGGCTTGCATGTCAGGCGAGCCCGACGGCAGGAAGGCAGTGTTCTGGTTGTTGACCTGGCTCGAGAGCGACGGCATGGCGCGCACCATCGCCACCGCCGCGAAGATCCAGACGAGGACGATCACGAATCGGAACTTGACCGTGAAGCGGCCGAGCCCGCGATAGAAGGCGTGCATGTGACGAGGGCCTTTCCCTGCAGCGGAGGAAGCCGTCATCTCCGCTGTCGCTTCCTTCATCCAGATTAGTGCTCGCGTGCACGAGCCGGACCGCGGCCTCGGTAGGCCAGGGCCCCTCGTCGGTCAGTGGAAGTCCCGCGATCTCACCGACTCGGCCACGGCCGGGAAGTCGACAGCCTCCAAGTGCTCGGCCACGAGGTTGGCCGAGGACAGCGCCGACCGGTTCCCGCCGTCCGCCCGCTCGAGCCGCCCCCGAACGAGCATGACGACGGCAGAACGGGCGACCCTCCGGTAGCGCACCCAGAGCCCGGTCGAGCAGATCACGTTCACGAGGCCGGTCTCGTCCTCGATGTTGAGGAAGGTCACCCCTCCTGCCGTCGCCGGCCGCTGCCGATGCGTCACGATCCCGGCGACCGTCACCCGCCCGCCGTCCTCGACCTCGAGGAGCGAGGCGACCGACACGACGCCGCGGACGGCCAGCGCCGGGCGGATGAACGCCATCGGCGGCGTCCCGGTCGACAGGCCAAGCGTCGACAGGTCGGCCGACAGCTCCTCGAACGGCGTCATGTCCGGGAGCGGCGGCGGGATCGTCCCGACGACCGTCCCTGGCAGCCGGTCGGGGCGGGACTGGGCGGCGGCACCGGAGATCCACAAAGCTTCCCGGCGGGTCAGACCGACGATGGCGCCCGCCGTCGAGAGCGCCTCGAGCACCGTGCGCCCCGCACCCGAGCGCCTTGCCAGGTCCTCCAGGCCGTCATAGGGCCGACCCTTTGCGATCCGGTCTGCCAGATCCGGCCCGATCCCCTTCACCGAGGCGATCCCGAGCCGCACGGCGGGCTCCGGACGGCCGGGCTCGACCGGCTCGAGGGAGGCGCCCGCTTCGCTCCGGTTCACCTCCGGCCCGCGCACGACGACGCCGTGCCGCCGGGCGTCGGCGACGAGGCTGTGCGGTGCCCAGAACCCCATGGGCTGGGAGTTCAGCAACGCCGCAAGGTACCCAGCCGGGTAGTGCAGCTTCAGCCATGCGCTCACGTACACGAGGTAGGCGAACGAGACGGAGTGGCTCTCGGGAAACCCGAAGTTGGCGAAAGCTCGCAGCTTCTCCCAGATCTCCTCGGCGATCTGGCCGGTGATGCCGCGATCCGCCATCCCACAGAAGAGCCGTTCGCGGAGGCGTTCCATGCGGGCGGCGGAGCGTTTCGCACCCATGGCCTGGCGGAGCTGATCGGCCTCCGCCGCGCTGAACCCGGCGGCGTCGATCGCCATCTCCATGAGCTGCTCCTGGAACAGCGGGACGCCGAGCGTCTTCTTCAGGCTCCGCTCGAGCACCGGGTGGAGGTAGGTGACCGGCTCGAGACCGTTGCGCCGGCGGATGTAGGGGTGCACGGAGCCACCCTGGATCGGTCCGGGCCGGATGAGGGCGACTTCGACGACGAGGTCGTAGAAGGTCTTCGGCTGCAATCGCGGGAGCGTCGCCATCTGGGCACGGCTCTCCACCTGGAAGACGCCGACGGAGTCGCCTCGCGAGAGCATCTCGTAGACGCCGCCGTCCTGTGGGATCGTCGCTATGTCGAGCGCGACGCCGTGGTAGGCCCGCACGAGATCGATCGCCCGGTGCAGGGCTTCGAGCATCCCGAGCCCGAGCAGGTCGAACTTCACGAGGCCGACGACGGCGCAGTCGTCCTTGTCCCACTGGAGCACGCTGCGGTTCTCCATCCTGGCCCACTCGACCGGGCAGACCTCGGACACGGGGCGATCGCAGATCACCATGCCTCCCGGATGGATCCCGAGGTGGCGGGGAAAGCCTTCGAGCTCGATCGCCGCAGCGAGCACTGGGGCCGGGATGCCCGTGCCGGCCAACGTGTCGTCCGGGCCGAGCGGCTCACGGGCGACGTCGTCGCGGCCGGGGCGGGCGGGCTCACGGGCGACGTCGTCGCGGCCGGGGCGGGCGGGCTCACGGGCGACGTCGTCGCGGCCGGGGCGGGCGGGCTTGCCGGCTTCGCGGCGGGCCACGAGCTCCTTTGCCACTGCGCCCGACCACCACGACCAGTGCCCGCTCCGATCGCCCGCGATCGCACGCCGACCGCCGAGCGATCCCCACTGCTCGATCTGCTTCGCCCACCGGTCCACCTGGCCCTGCGGATGCCCGAACGCCTTGCCGGCGTCGCGGACGGCCGAGCGCGCCCGGTACGTCACCGTCACGGCTACGAGCGCGGCGCACTCCCGGCCATACCGGCCGTAGACGTACTGGATCACCTCCTCCCGGCGGCTGCTCTCGATGTCGACGTCGATGTCGGGTGGCCCGTCGCGCTCGGGCGAGAGGAAGCGCTCGAACAACAGCCCGAGCCGGACGGCGTCCGCGTTCGTGATCCCGAGGACGTAGCAGACCGCCGACGAAGCGGCTGACCCGCGACCCTGGCAGTAGATCCCGTTGCGACGGCAGAACTCGACGATGTCGAAGACGATGAGGAAGTAGCCGGCGAAGCCGAGCTGCTCGATCATGGCGAGCTCGTGGTCGAGCTGTTGCCAGGCACCGGCGATCTCCTCGGCATCACGGGTCCCGTACCGCCGGGGTGCCCGCTCCTCGACGAGTGCCCGCAGGAAGCTCATCTCGGTGTGCCCGTCCGGGACCGGGAAGTCAGGCAGCTTCGGCGCGACGAGCTTCAGGTCGAACGCGCACGCCGCCCCGAGCTCGGCGGCGAGCTCGACCGCGCCGGGATACCGGGCGAAACGCCTCGCCTGCTCCGCCCCCGACCTCAGATGGGCGGACGCCCCGGCGGGCAGCCAGCCGTCGAGATCGTCGAGCGAGTGCCCGGACCGGATGGCGGCCACGACGGTCGCGAGGCGCCGGTCGGCAGGCCGGGCGTAATGGACGACGTTCGTTGCGACGACGGGAACGTCCCGGCGGGCGGCCAGCTCGGCGAGGGCGTCGTTGCGGGCGCCGTCGACGGGATCTCCGTGGTCCCACAGCTCGGCCACGACGTGGTCGCGACCGAAGAGCGCGACGAGCCGGTCGAGCTCGCGCGCTGCCGCCGCTGGACCCTCATCGACGAGCAGGCGGGGGACGGCGCCCTTCCTGCAGCCGGTCAGGACGGCGAGATGACCCCCGGCGAGCTCGGCGAGGCGCTCCAAGTGGTGGGCCGGGCGGAGCTTCTCGCCCCCTGCGAGGTGGGCCTCGCTGAGGGCTCGCGCGAGGCGTCCGTACCCATCGGGGTCACGGGCGAGCAGGACGAGATGCTGCCCCGCGGGATCCGGTACGCGGGTCCTCGGCGCCGAGGGAACCGGGGCAGGCCCGGTGCCGGCGAGGGCGATCTCGGCGCCGTAGACGGTCCGGACCCCCATCTCCCGGGCAGCCTCGAAGAAGCGCACCACTCCGTACAACCCTTCGTGGTCCGTGAGGGCGAGGGCTTCGAGGCCGAGGTGGGAGGCTTCTGTGACGAGCTCTTCGGGGTGCGAAGCGCCGTCGAGGAAGCTGAAGCTCGAGTGGCAGTGGAGCTCGGCGTACCGCACCCGAGCGAGACTAGTCGCGTGGTGCGAACGTATGTTCGCCTCAGTCGCTCCGAGCGGCGCAGTTCCGGGCGCGCTATGCCGGCGGGAGGTGCAGCTGCAACCCGGGGACGATCGTGTCGGTCATGGCAACCTGCCGAAATCATCCTCGAGACGAACGATGTCGTCCTCGCCGAAGTACTCGCCGTGCTGGACCTCGATGAACACGAGCGGCTCCTCGCCGGTGTTGGCGATCCTGTGCGGGGTGCCGAGACCGACGTCGACGGCGCTGCCTGCTTCGACTGGTTGAAGAGTGCCGTCCAGGGTGACCTCGCCCACCCCGGACACGACGAACCAATGCTCGGATCGCTTCGAGTGCGACTGGTAGCTCAGCCGGCGACCCGGGCTGACGATGATCCGCTTGACCTTGTGGCCGGTCGCGTCGTCGAGGACGGTGTAGCTCCCCCAGGGCCGTACGTCGTGCTCCCCCGCGCTCACGCCCTCATTCTTGCCGATGAGTCGGGACTTCGACGGGCTCTGGCGGCGCGCCCTCCCACATCGTGCCCGGCTCGTCCTCCACACCGGGGGGCTCCGTCACGGCCGCGGGAAGATCCACAACGAAAGTGGCGCCTCCACCAGCCGTGCCGGTCACGAAGACACGGCCGCCATGTGCCGCGACGACGGCCGCCACGATGGAGAGCCCGAGCCCGCTCCCGCCCTGTGAACGGTGCCGCGACTCGTCCGCCCGCCAGAAGCGATCGAAGATCCTCGCCCGGTCCGACTCCGCCACTCCCGGCCCGTGATCGACCACCGCGAGCCGCACGAGCGGCCCGTCTCGCCCGACGGTCACCTCCACGGGCGAGCCCGGCGGTGTGTGTGCGAGCGCGTTCGACACGAGGTTGGCGACGACCTGTCGCAGCCGCTGCTCGTCGCCGATCGCGACGAGGTCGTCAGGGTCGCGCCCCGACGACAGCGTGATCGCCCTGTCCGGTGCGACCACGCGGGCATCGCCGACGGCGTCCTCCGCGATCGTCGCCAGGTCGACGGGCGCCCGGTCGAGAGGGCGGCCCTGGTCGAGCCGGGCGAGGAGGAACAGGTCCTCGACGAGGCCGGACATGCGGGCGGACTCGCTCTCGATCCGCCTGAGCGCTGCGGCGAGATCCTCGGGCCGCGCTGTCCCGCCGTCACGGAAGAGCTCGGCGTAACCGCGGATCGACGTCAACGGCGTGCGCAGCTCGTGCGAGGCATCCGCCACGAAACGCCGCAACTGCTCCTCGGACGCCTCCTTGCCCCGGAACGCGTCCTCGATCCGCGAGAGCATGACGTTGAGGGCGACGCCGAGCTCGCCGACCTCGGTGCGCAGGTTGGCGTTCTCGACGCGTCGCGACAGGTCGCCCGCTGCGATCTCGCCTGCCGTCTCGGACATCTTCTCGAGTGGGCGCATCCCGAGCTGCACGAGGAAGTACGCCGCTGTCCCAGCCGCGACGAGGATGACCGACCCGACGAGGAGGTCGAGCAGGATGACGTCGCGCAGTGTCGTCAGCACCGGTCTCAGGGGCTCGCCGACCACGAAGATCAGGTGGAGGTTCAGTGCGCGGATGTACGCCTGCTGCGCCTCCAAGCGGAAGACGTCGCCCGAGGGGGCGCTCACTGTTTCGTAGACCGGCGAGCTCGAGGAGAGCACCGAGGCGACGACGCCCGAAGGGAGGCGCTTGAACGGGGCGGCCACGGTCGCGGGCGCGCCCGGAGAGGGGCACGACACCGAGACGCGCGTGGCCTGGCCGCTCTTGTAATAGAGCGTGCCGAACGAGTTGACCGGTAGTCCGTAGCAGCCGGACCCGGGCGTGAAGCTGTTGAGCGCGCCCAGGAACTTGCCGCTCGCGGTCTGCAGCTGGGAGTCGGCCGAGGAGATGAGGGACCGGCGTACCACGACGTACGAGACGCCGCTCAGGATCGTGAGGGCGATGAAGACGAGCGCGAGGACGACGATGAGGATCCGGGTGCGGATCGCCATCCGCGTACCTCGTCAGTCGCGGGGCGGGCGCAGCACGTAGCCGACACCCCGCACGGTGTGGATGAGGTGGGGCTCGACGAAGTCGACCTTCTTCCGCAGATAGGAGATGTACGTCTCGAGCACTCCTGCGTCGCCGCCGAAGTCGTAGCTCCACACATGGTCGAGCAGCTGTGCCCTCGTGAGCACGCGCCGGGCGTTCACGAGCAGGTACCGGAGCAAGCGGTACTCCGTCGCCGTGAGGTCGACGAGGCGCCCTGCCCGCCGGACCTCGTGGGCGTCGTCGTCCATCTCGAGATCTGCCAGGACGAGCCGGTCGCCCTCGATCCCCCCCGCGGTGCGCCTCAGGACCGCGTGCACGCGGGCGACGAGCTCGGCGACGCTGAAGGGCTTCGTGACGTAGTCGTCACCACCGATCGTGAGCCCCCGCACCTTGTCCTCGGTGGCGTCGCGGGCGGTGAGGAAGAGCACCGGGACGTCACGGCGCTCACGACGCACCCGTTCGGCCACGTTGAAGCCGTCGACGTCGGGCAGCATGACGTCGAGGATGACGAGCTCGGGGCGGAACGAGTCGAGGAGGGAAAGGGCTTTGTAACCCGAGTCCGCTGTCTCGACGGAGAAGCCCTCGTACCGGAGTGCCATCGCGACGAGCTCGGTGATCGATTCCTCGTCGTCGACGACCAGCACTCTCCGCCCGGGCTGTCCGGCGGCGCCCGCGCCCGACCCGGACGCCACGGATGCGGTGACCGCGGACGCGTGGGTGGTGTTCATGTCTCAAGTGTCGCAGGAAATCCTGAGAGATTTCTGGGAGCTTGCTGGATCACAACCGGGAGTACCCGCGTGGCCCCGACGCGCTCGGGCTCAGGTCGGGCTCAGGCGGCGGGTCCCGGCACCAGCCGGACCATGACCGCCCGGCTGGCACCGCCAGCCTCGAAGACGACCTTCACCCAGTCCCCCGGATGGAGCCTCGAGATGAGATGGGACAGGGCGGTCATCGAGGTGACGTCTCGCCCGGCGAACCCGACGATGACGTCGCCCGGCTCAAGCCCGGCGCCCGAAGCGGGTGTCGCGGGCTCCACCTGCACGATGTTCACAGCTCCACGCGGGTGCAAGCCGTCGAGGCGTATCGAGGTCCCCTCGATCCCGAGATAGGCGGAACGACCGATCACGATGCCGCCCCCTCGAGCGCCGGACTCGATCCGGCGGGCGACCGCCGCGATCCGGTTGATCGGCAGAGCGAACGCAACCGGCGACCCGGCCGCACCGTCCCCGGAAGCGGCCGCCGTGTTCATGCCGACGACGAGGCCCCGTGAATCGACGAGGGGGCCGCCCGAGTTGCCGGGCGCGATCGGTGCGTCGGTCTCGATCATGCCGTTCAGGTGCTCGGTATCAGCTCCCGTCTCGCTCGTGGCGGTGATCGAGCGGTTGAGGGCCGAGACAGCGCCGCTCGTGACGGCAGCTTCACCACCGAGCCCGAGGGAGTTCCCGAACGCCAGCACGGCGGACCCGACCGAGATCCGGGAGGAGTCTCCGAGGTGCACCGTCGGGAGCGGCCAGCTCGACGTCACCTTGATGAGCGCGATGTCCTCGCGCGGGTCGGCGCCGACGAAGGTGGCGAGAAACTCTTGACGTCCACCGCGAACCGTCACACGGATGGTCTTGGCGTTCTCGATGACATGGTTGTTCGTGACGATGTAGCCGCTGGCGGAGAGGATCATCCCTGTGCCGGCGACGTGGGCGGCGCCCGAGGGGGTCTCGATGACGGCGTTGATGTCGACGACGGCCGGGTCTACCTGATGGGCGATGGTGCGCGCCCTGGCGGCGCTCAGGACGCCGGAGGGCGGCGAGACGGCTTCGAGGCCTGCTCTGTTGGCATGCAAGCCGCCGGCGTCCGCGTCGAGGGTGAGAGCGAGCGCCGCGCCGCTTCCGAACAGCACGATGGCGGCGGCGGCGGCCAGGACGCCCAGCCTGATCGGGTCGAGGCTGCGCCAGTCTCGCCAGATGCGGAGGCGTGAGCCCCTCCGAGGGGTTCGTTCGGGGTCGACGCCGAAGGACCAGGATCCGTCCCCCGAGGCGGCCTTGTCGACGGCGCTGTCGGGTCTCCATGCCCAGTCGTCTCGTTGCGCCATTTGCTACCTCGCAGGTCTCAGGTCGCAACTCTAGGATTACCCGCGGACGCTCCCGCGTGCACGGTCGCTCAGTCGTAGCTCGCTTCCACCGACCAGCGCCCTCGCTCGAGCACGAGGACGTGTGCCGAGCCGTCGCCGAGCACGACCTGCATCCTGGCACTACGGCGGTGATGCGAAGGGTCCCACCACCGCTCGTCGACCGGCCAGGGACCGGCCCAGCCGGTCACCGCTTGCTCGCGACCAGGCCCGAGGAAGAGACGGGACGGCGGGCTGCTGAGCCGTCCCCGGCCGCTCACCTCCACCGGCTGCCCGGTGCCGTCCCGGAGCGAGACCTCGATCGGGTCCTGGTAGACGACCGTCGGAGCAGGTGACGGCAGTTTCCCCGGCCACGGGTGCTCCACACGCGGATCAGGTGTGCGTGGCTCCCCCCACGGGACGACACGCACCTGCTCGAGCGGACCGCGCCCGCCCGAGAGGACGGCCGTCCCGATCGATTCGTGCCCGAGGAGCCCCTGGACACGAGCGACGGCACGCTCGACGCGCTGGCTCACTTCTGTGTCTTCGCCGAAGAACCCGATCTGGCGGCCGGCGTCCGGACCGACTTCGCCCGCCGCGAGCCGGACCAAGGTGATCCCTGCGCTCGGAGCTCCCGCCGGTGCCGTCAACCATCCCTCGAGCTGCCATCTGACCCGATCGACCATCGCCTTCGGCGTGAACGGCCGGTCTGCCCGCCACCACCGCGACAGCTCCTCGGCGTGTTCCGTCGACGCTTCGACGAGCAGCCGAGTGCATGCGAGGGAGCGCGCGCGGAGCTTCGCCATGAGCTCCTCTGCCAACCCGGACGCGACGAAGGCCACGGTCTCGACCCGATCGACCGGATCCTCGAGCTCGCGCACGACCTCGAGGTCGGGCGGCGGCTCGCCGAGCACGAGCCGCTCTCCGTCGAAGCCGCGGGCAAGCCGGTGAGCGGTCGCTCCCTCGGCGCCGAGGCGGGCGGAGACCACTCCCTCGTCCATCTCTGCGAATTGCCCGAGCTCCCGTATCCCGAGCCGGCCGAGGAACTCCTCGAGGGCCGCATTGCCGAGCACGCTCACCGGCAAGGGAGCGAGCCATGCCGCTGTCGCTCCTCTCGGGACGATCACGCGGCTCCGGGCGGCGAGCCGAGCGGCGAACGGGGTGTCCGCGATGCCTGCTCTCGCCCTCGGTGCAGCCTGACCGCCGATGGCGGTAGCGGCCTCGGAGGCCGCTCGTTCCAGCAGGGTGGCGAGCGCCGCCTCACCGCCGAAGTAGCGGGCGGGGCCACGAGCGGGCAGTGAGCAGACGCCGGGCCGGGTGATCTCGATCTCCGGGGTGAAGCGGGCGACAGCTGACACGACGGCCTCGAAGGCCCGCACGTCACGACCGGGGTCCTCCTTCACGATCTCGAGCCCCGGACAGGAAGCCTCCGCCTCGCGCCGGCGCTGGCGCAGCTTCACCCCCTCGGTCCGCGCCGTAGCCGAACGGGCGACGACTCGGTTCGCCTTCATCACGGCTGCAGGCACGCCCGCGAGCCCTGCCGCCACGAGGGGCCAGTCGGGGCACCACACGACGACGGTCCGGCTCATGTCTGCCTCCGGCTCATGTCTGCCTCCGGCCATGCCCGGCTCGGGCTCATCGGCTTCATGCGATCCGGCCCATCCGCGAAAGGGTCACCGCCGCCCGGCGCGGGCGAGCAGCCGCCCCGCGCCCACTGACCTCGATCTCCATCGAGCGGTTCGACAAGAGCCCGTGACCGTCCCCGAGCCCGTTCCAAGAGGAAGCTCTTACCTGGCAGCGGAGATCGACGGGCTCGCTCCAACGGGCGTGCCGATCGAGCACGATCAGAATCGATCGCCGCTCCTTCGTGCGTGCGGACAACTTCCTCGCATCGGCTGGCCGGACTGGAGCCGGCGGGCAGAACAGCACCGCCTCCACGCCGTCGGACAACGTGGCCAGGACCTGCTGCCAGCGCCCCGGGCCGCCCGGGGACGGCACGAGCAGCAACCGGTCGAGCGAGATGCCTCGCTCGGCGGCTGCGAGAACCCCGAGATTGGCGAGGCCGACGGCCGCGCACCAGTGACCGGCGAGCGACACCCCGGCGAGGAGCTCGAGGGCAAACGTGGTCGCCCCGGCGACACCGGGAGCTCCCGGGGACACGATCGTCGTCGTCCCGCGCTGCAGTCCGCCGTACGGGAGGACGTCGGTGAGAAGCCGGGTGGCTGGGACCACCCTCGTCCCGAGGGAGCCGGCGGTCCTCGTCCCGGGGTGGTCGGCGGCACCCGCCGGGATGCGGGCACCCGCCGATGCGGCGGCGAACCTCCTCTCGGAGGGGGTGGCGAGATAGGCGACAGCCACTCCCGGATTATACGAACACATGTTCGCTCTGTCATCTGGGTTGCTGTAACGCCGCCCCGCTCCCGCGCCATTGACATAGCGAAGGGGTCATATGGACGTCCCCGAAGGCGCGTCGCATCCGAAGGGGACCGGATGAAGGGCTGGTCCAGGCCCCCGGAAGGAGCCTGCGAGGGAGTGGAAGTGCCACAGCGATACTGCACCGGGGCTCGCCCGGCGCATCGTTCATCGAGCGCCTTGGCCCCCGGTGAACGGACGGCCTGCTGCGCTCCGGCGCCCCACCGAGCATCCTCGCGCTCGGTGGCTCTCCGCTGGGCGTGCCGGGCAGCCGCAGGCCTCAAGACCTCCCAGCCGCTCCGAACCTGGCACGATGGAGGCAGTGGGAGGCACCGCATACCACCGGCGTACGGGCTGATGAGGATCGGCGAGCACTTCGATGCGGTCATGGCCGGGGCACGCCGCGGTGAGGAGCCCTCGGTCGTCGCCCTTTACCAGGACGTGAGCCCTGCGCTGCTGCGATACCTGAAGGCACGTGAGCCGCAGGAGGCCGAGGACCTCTGCTCGGACGTGTGGCTGCAGCTGGCCAGGCTGATCCCGAACTTCGAGGGGACGGAACGCCAGTGGTGGGGACTCGTCTTCCTCGTCGCCCGCCGCTCACTCAACGACCACTGGAAGCGCCAACGACGCCGTCGCACCGACCCTGTCGACTTCGAGGCCTTCGCCGACGTGGCGGGCACCGACGACGTCGAGTCGACCGGGATCGACGCGATCACCAACCGCGAAGCGCTCGCCTTCGTGACCTCGACACTGCCGCCGGAGCAGGCAGAGGTGGTCCTGCTGAGGGTCGTCGCCGGTCTCGATGTCGAAGAGGTCGCCGCAGCGCTCGAACGGCGCCCGGCCACCGTCCGGGTCATCCAGCACCGCGCGTTGCGACGCCTGGCTTCGCGGGTGAGGGCGACAGAACCCGATCGCGATGCCGCTCTACGACCAGCTCAGACGGGCGACCGGCCGATCCCGCTCACCGCACGGATCACCGCGATGGCCGACATCTCGAAAGAGTCGTTGACATGATCAAGCCGACCACCCTGCGGCACGGACGACGCCAGGACCCGATCGATGCCATGCTGAGCAGCGGAGCGATCGGGGACGCCGGACACGCCACCGGTGCGACGCCGTACGCCGAGCTCGCCGCACTGTTCGCTGCCCTGCAAGTGCAGCGGCCGGCCGCAGGCACCGAGGACGTCCTCGCCGTGGCCGAGGTGGCCATGCCTCAGGGTCTCGCCGCCACGGTCGCCGCCACGATCCGGACGACACCGATCGCGACGCGCCCAGGTCATAGCCTTCGCACGGCGCTCTCGACCGGCATCGCCAAGATCCTGCTCAGCCTCGCGATCCTGCTCGGTGGCGCGACTGCCGCGGCTGCTGCCACCGACAGCCTTCCCGGCCCGATCCAGCACACGATCTCGCGGGCACTCGGTGCCATCGGGATCCACGTGCCCGGCGGAACGAGCGGCGCGAAAGGTCACAGACCGGCGCCTGCTGGAGGACCGCTCGGCGCCGGTTCCTCGTCAGGCGGTGGCCTGCCGCCGGGTTGCACGACGACGACTGTTCTCGCCACCGGGACGGCGCCCGGCCGCCCGGACAACGGCTGCGGTCACGGGACCCACCCGGCTCAGAGCCGGACACGCGACACGAACACGGGACGCTCGGGTGACCGCCGGAACGGGCAGGGCCCGGGAGCTTCCACCACCACCACGACGACGAACCCCGGCCACGGCGCCAGCGGTTCGGGGTCCGGCCACGCCGGCAACGGGTCGAGGTCCGGCCACAGCAGCCGTTCCGGCCACGCGTCGATCTCCCGCCGCGGCACCGGCTCGGGCTCGTCCAAGAGCAAGGGCTCCGGCTCTTCCGGAAGCGGGGTCTCCGCTCACAGCAAGGACAGGAGCTCCTCCAGCAGCCAAGGTTCGGGCGCTCTCACGGAGCCCAGGAGCTCGATCGAGGGCCGCAGCTCGGGCACCGGGAAAGGCGCCCGCTGAGGACCCCGCCACAGTGCGGCTGCCGACTCAGGCGAGCGACACCAGCTCGCTGAAGTCGTCGCTCCAACTGTCTTCGACGCCGTCCGGCATCAGCACCACACGGTCCGGCGAGAGAGCGTCGACGGCTCCTGGGTCGTGGGTGACGAGAACGATCGCCCCCTCGTAGGTCTGGAGCGCGATCAGGACCTCCTCACGGCTGGCCGGGTCGAGGTTGTTCGTCGGCTCGTCGAGGAGCAGCACGTTCGCCGACGACACCACCAGAGTCGCGAGCGCGAGGCGCGTCTTCTCGCCGCCCGACAGAGTCCCGGCCCGCTGGTCGATCCTGTCGCCACCGAAGAGAAACGATCCCAGGATCCGCCGCACCTCCACATCCGTGACGGACAGCGGGGCCGCGTGGCGGACGTTCTCGAACACGCTCGCGGCGGGGTCAAGGGTCTCGTGCTCCTGTGCGTAGTAGCCGAGCTTCAACCCGTGCCCGGGCAGCACGGCACCGCTGTCCGGCTGCTCGACTTCCGCGAGGAGTCGGAGCAGTGTCGTCTTTCCGGCGCCGTTCAGCCCGAGCACGACGACTCGGCTCCCCCGGTCGATGGCGAGGTCGACCCCCGCGAACACTTCGAGCGACCCGTACGACTTCGACAACGAGTCCGCGGTGAGCGGTGTGCGACCACAGGGCGCCGGCTTGGGAAACCGGAGCCTCGCCACCTTCGACGCATGTTGCACGGCCTCGAGCCCGCTCTCCAGTCGTGCCGCTCGGCGGTCCAGGTTGTGAGCCATGCGGGCCTTCGTGGCCTTGGCTCGCATGCGGTCCGCCTGAGCGCGCAACGCGACCACCTTCCGTTCGGCGTTCGCGCGCTCGCGGCGCCGGCGTCGCTCGTCCGTGGCGCGCTGCTCGAGATACGCCTTCCACCCGACCCGGTAGACGTCGAGCTCGGCACGCGACTCGTCGAGCAGGTACACGCGGTTCACGACTGCCTCGAGCAGCTCGGTGTCGTGGCTGATGACGATGAGCCCTCCCTCGTGGGTCCTCAGGTAGCTCCGCAGCCACATGATCGAGTCGGCATCGAGGTGGTTCGTCGGCTCGTCCAGGATCAGGGTGGGTGCGCCGGAGAAGAGCACACGGGCGAGCTCGATCCGCCTTCGTTGGCCGCCCGACAGCGTGCCGAGCGGTTGTGCGAGCACGCGCTCGGGGAGGCCGAGGGACGATGCGATCGAGGCGGCCTCCGCCTCTGCAGCCCAGCCGCCGAGGGACTGGAACCGCTCCTCGAGGTGCGAGTACCGGCGCAGCGCAGCCTCCTGGTGCTCCACATCGGGCGAGCCCATCTTCTCGCGGGCGTGCTCGAGCTGGCGTACGACGGTGTCGAGGTCCCGGGCTCCGAGAACCCGATCCCTGGCGATGGTCGAAAGGTCCCCCGTGCGCGGGTCCTGCGGCAGGTACGCCACCGGGCCCGAGCGTCGGACGACTCCGGCTCTTGGCAATGCCTCACCTGCCAGGACTTTCGCGAGGGTCGTCTTGCCGGCGCCGTTGCGACCGACGAGTCCGATCCGGTCGCCGGGCGCGACCTGGAACGTCGCCGGCTGCAACAGCTGGCGGCTTCCCACGACGAGCTCGAGGTCGGTGGCGGTCAACATGGCGCCTCCAGGCTACGAGCAACAGCGACATGGCCCTAGCATCGCCCTCCGTGCTCGAGGAAGACGCCACGTCGCGAGGCGCTGCCATCGGCGGCGACGGCGAAGCCGTCATCGGCGTCATCACGCCTGCGAACCTCCTCTCGTTCGGTCGCCGGCTGGCGCGATCGGTTGCGAACTGGCCCCGAGTGCTCGCGCGCCTCAGCCTCTCGAGCGCGGGCATCCGCGCCGGTGGCGACATCCGCACTCTGCTGCGCAACGGAGTGGCGCTCGTCGCTCCGCCGTCGCGCCCGGCATGGTGGCCGATCTTCGAGATGTTCGCCGAGGATGTCTACAGGCTTCGTGGCGAGGATCTTGCCGGGCTCGACCTCGGCGAGGGAGACGTCGTCCTCGACGTCGGGGCGCACATCGGGTCGTCGGCCGTGCTCTTCTCGCGCCGTTGGCCGGCGGCCACCATCGTGGCGGTCGAGCCGAACCCCACCACGTTCGAGTATCTCCGCCGCAACATCGAGGAGAACGGCGTTCGTGCCCGCCTGCGCAACGAAGCGGTCGGTGCCCACGACGGCAAGATCACGCTCTTCGGCACCGACGACGCCTCGTGCGAGGCATCAACCTCGCTCCCGAAGCCCGGCACCTCTGTCGAGGTGCCGGTCACAGCCTTCGAACGGCTGATGGACGAGGCTCCGGGCCGCGTGCGAGTCGTGAAGCTCGACTGCGAGGGCGCCGAGCACGAGGTGTTCGCAGCCTCGACGCCCGAGCTGTGGACGGAAGTCGACGTGTTGCTGCTCGAGTACCACCGCACGGCTGACCCGGCAAGCGAGTGGCCGGCCGTGGAAGATCGGGTCCGTCGCCTCGGGTTCGAGACGCGCTGGCACATGCCGTTCGACTGGTATCCCGGTCTCGGGATGGCTGGGTTCAGACGGCTCAGCGGCGCCGGTACGCGTACGTAGCGGTCGAGTACGGCAGCGTGACCGTCCCCTCGACGCCGACGAGGCGGCCTATCTCCTCGAGGAGCGGGAGGCGCTGATCGTCCGGCAGGTTCGCGATGTAGCTCGTCGACGCGACCCGGTCGACGAGGCCTTCCTGATCGACCACCTGCTCAATCCGCGAGTGGTGCTCGCCAGCCGGCTCGAAACGGCGCGTCTCCCCCATCACGTCCCTCCACCACCCGCTTGCGTACGAGGGAGCGCTCCCGATGAACGGTGCGGTCAGGCGGCCGATCTCGCCTTGGACCGGGTCGGACACGTCCCGGCGGTTCCAGACGAGGAAGAGGAGCCCCGACGGGACGAGGATGCGCTGGATCTCCGCCAGCGCCTCCTCGGTCGAGAACCAGTGGAACGCCTGCGCGACCGTCACCGCGTCAGCGCTCTCGCCGGCGAGACCGGTGTCCTCGGCCAGCCCGTCGTACACCTCGGCCCCTGGCGCCCGCTCGAGGAGCCGTGCGCGCATCTCGCCGAGCGGTTCGACGGCGACCACCCGGGCGCCAGATCGCATGAGGTCGCGCGTGAGCTTCCCGGTGCCGGCCGCGAGGTCGACCACCGTCTTCCCAGGTGCAAGTTGAGCCGTGGCGACGACCCAGTCGACGGTGTCGACCGGATAGCTCGGGCGACCCCGGTCGTAGGCATGGGAGGCCTTCTGGAATCCCCGCACCTCTACCCTCACGGACACATCCTCTCACCGCGTACGATCGCTGCATCGTGAACGTCGTGAACGACCACCTCTCCCATCCCGTCATCGGAGACCTCGCGATCGGTCCGGTCGCACCCGAGAGGACCTACCTCCTCCGCCAACAGGTGCTCCGTCCGCACCAGCGGGTCGAAGAGATGTCCCTGATCGGGTCCGACGACCCCGAAGCAGTCGTCGGCGCGGCCGTGGTCGCCGGATCAGGCGAGGTGGTGAGCACGGCAGCCGTGTCACCCGAGGAGGCCCCTGCCGAGCTCGCCACGGTGCTGCCGCCCGGGCGGCAGTGGCGCCTGCGCTCGATGGCGACGCGACCCGACCTCCGCGGCACCGGGATCGGAGGCGCGGTTCTCGCCTTCGTGATCTCGCACGTGGCAGCGCACGGGGGAGGCGTGCTGTGGTGCAGCGCCCGCGTGCCCGCGGCGGCTTTCTACGAGCGGGCAGGCTTCGTCAGGTTCGGCGAGGAGTGGGTGGCCGAGCACATCGGTCCGCACGTGATGATGTGGCGAACGGTGGGCCGGTCGTGAGTCGAGTCCAGGACCCCGAGGTCGTCGACCTCCTCCAGACGCTGATCCGCAACCGATGCGTGAACGACGGCACGGCGGAGTCGGGTCAGGAGGCCGCGAGCGCAGGCGTGATCGCCGGGCTCGCCCGCGACGCCGGCGCCGATGTCGAGACCTACGAACCCGTCCCGGGTCGCGTGTCCGTCGTCGCCCGTCTCGAGGGGAGCGATTCGTCGGCTCCGTCGCTGTGCTATCTGGCACACACCGACGTCGTGCCGGTGAACGAGTCGAACTGGTCCCGTGACCCGTTCGGCGGGGAGCTCGTGGACGGCGAGGTCTGGGGCCGTGGTGCCGTCGACATGCTGAACCTGACGTCCTCCATGTCGCTTGCCTTCACTCGTCTGGTCCGCAGCGGGTTCGCGCCCCGGGGAACGCTCGTGCTCGCCGCCGTCGCCGACGAGGAAGCACTCGGGTCGCACGGGGCCGGCTGGCTCACCGAGCACGCGCGTGAGGCCGTCGGTGCCGACTACGTCATCACCGAGTCAGGGGGCATCCCGCTGCAGATGCCCGGCGGCAAGCTGCTGCCGGTCCCGATCGGGGAGAAGGGGAGCTGCTGGTGCCGGCTGCGCATCAGGGGCGAGGCCGGACACGCCTCCCAGCCACTTCGCACCGACAACGCACTCGTCACAGCCGCCGAGGTGGTCCGGCGCCTGGCCGAGTTCCGGCCGGTGGCGGAGATCCACGAGACATGGCGCCGTTTCGTCGAGGCGATGGGTATGCCGGACGAGATCACTCGGGCTCTCCTCGACCCGTCCGAGATCGAGGGTCTGCTCGAGGTGCTGCCCGATCTCGGCGTGGCTCGCCAGGCGCACGCCTGCACGCACACGACTGTCGCGCCGACGATCCTGCACGGCGGGACCAAGATCAACGTGATCCCCGACACCGTCGAGCTCGATCTCGACATCCGGACCATGCCGGGTTGGACCGAGGTCGACGTGCGGCGGCTCATCGAGGAGGCGCTCGGGGACCTCGCCGACAAGGTGGAGATCACCGAGGCACACGATGACCCGGCGACGTCGTCGAGCACGGAGACACCGCTCTGGGACGCCATGTCCCGCCTCGCCGGCAGGTTCCATCCGGACGGGAAGGTCGTGCCGTTCCTGATGGTGGGCGCGACGGACGCGCGCTTCTTCCGGCGCCAGGGGGCACAGGCCTACGGCTTCGGGATGTTCTCGAACAACCTCACGTTCGAGCAGTTCGCCCGCATGTTCCACGGCGACGACGAGCGCATCGACGTCGAGTCGCTCGAGTGGTCAGCCGCCATGTTCGAGCAGCTCGCGAGGGACTTCCTCGGTTAGGGCGCCTGTTGACGCATGGATCGCCGGCCGGCGCGGCTCGGACGTGGCGAGGTCGGCCCTGTGGATGCGATCACACCGACCGTGAAGGTCGAGGCGTGGTGCGCAGCGACACCGAGCGCCGGACGTCGACTCAGAAGAGGAGCTGTTGGCCCACCTCGTGCCGATCCGGCTCCTTCTGTGCCTCCCGGTGGCGCCGGCCGCGCCAGCGCGGCGAGACGAGCTCGGGTGCGAAGGACCGCACCCGAGCCACGCGTGCAGGCGCTTCCGGCTCCTCGGCACCTGATCGCGCGGCTCGCGCCCCGGGACGCCTCGACGGAGGAGGTCCCTCGACGAGCGACACCTCGACCCAGCTGGCGCCGTTGCTCGTGTTCGTGACATGTGCCCGGAACCGCCAATGCCGGCCGCGCGCCGGGTGACCGGCGATCCGGACGACGTCACCGGCGACCAGGCCGTTCCAGTCCTCGACCCGGACGAAACGACCGAGCGCCTGCTGCGCCGCCTCCCCCCGTGTGCGCGGGAGGACCCGCTTCGTGAGACCCAGACCGGACACCGACATGTCGACCACCCGACCACGATACGAAACGGGTGTGTCGCGCTGGTGGATCCACCGGATGCACCAGGTGGCGCTCATCCCGATGAGATGATCGACTCGACCTGCACGACACGGAGCCAGAGGCGGCTGCTCGTGTGCAACATGCCGAGCGTGCCCTCACCGCCGACGATCCCGCTCTCGGAGATCGCCCAGTGCACGGCCCACGCGACATCGGCTGTGAGCGGTGCACGCCCACCGAGCGTCGACTGCCCGAACACCGCGGTACATGCGCCGGAGAGCGCCGGATAGGGGACGCCTGGCCCGCCACACTGCTCGTCCAGCGACTCCGGCGCGAGGTTCGTCCCTCGCTCTGGGTCGAGTGACGGCTTCTGGAAGTCCCACGCGGCGGACCACGTCACCGAGACGGGATATGCCCACACCGTGGCCGTGTACGGTCCGGCCGACGCGGTGGCGACCACGCTGTGGCGGAAGATCCCGCCATTCGAGAGCCACATCCACGTGGCGACGTTGACGGCTGTGGAGTCCTCGATGCCGGCGACATGCGACGGAGACGTCGCGATGGCGGGCCCCGGCAGGGTCATCGACCGGTACATGTCCTCCACCACCGGGGGCAGGCTCGAAGCCGGCGGGTCGGGCACGGTGTCCCAGAAGACGAAGAGCCAGAGCGGCGGCCCCTGCGGCGGCTGCGCACGGGGCAGATCGCTCTCGAAGTCACCGCCGCTCGGGGGGACCTGGCTCGCGCTCGGGCAGGCCACGAGGTCGAAGTGGTCGTCAGCCATGGAGTGCCGGGCGACGTTCACCGCCCAGCGCAGCACGCCCCAGATGCCGGGGTGGCCGCCGCCCTGCGATGCCTTCCAGAAGGAGCCGGGGAGCCCGGACTGACCGAGAGCGTCCCCCAGGTCCTTCACCGTCGTTCCGGTGTCGATCCAGATGCACTGGCCTTGCGCCGACTGTGCAGGGCCGACGTACGGCCCTCCGCCCGACGGGTTGCCGATCCACCACGCGCTCGCCCAGATCCCGTCACCGCCCCCGCCGCCATCGCCACCCCCGTAGCCGGCCGCCGCCACCCCACCGGCCGTGACCTGGACGACTGCGAGCAACACGAGGGCGGTGGCAGCTCGTCCGAGCCGCCTCAGAACCCATGACACGGACCTTCCTCCTTCGACGACGAGACGGCGGAGGTCTGGTCGGACCAGACGAGCCAGCGGCCACCGATGTCGTGGAGCACCGCGATCGACGCCGTCAGGCCGGCACCGCCGCCGAGCGCGGCGGGGGCCGGCGCCCCGGTGCTGCGGTAGACGCTCCCCGTGTCGTACATGCAGCCCTTCACCACGGCGATGAGGCCGGCGAGCGATGTCACCTTCACGTTGCCGACACGAAACGTTGCCGGCGCGACGACTCCTGCCCCGGACAGAGCACCGAGCCACGCCTCGGTCTGCTCCAGCGCCAGCGAGCCCGGCACGAAGCTCTCGACCAGGGGTCCGTACATCGGCTGACCCACCCGGCCGGCGGCATAGAAGGCCCGGATCGACGCCAGCCATGCCGCCGCAGCGGCATGGGCGGCGTTGTGACGACCGGTCGCCCGGCGGTGACCCGCATGATGATGACGCAGGCGGTGCCGCCGGTGCGGGTCACTGCCGCCATGGCTGTTGCTGCCCACCAGGGCGACCGTGGGCGTTGGCCCTGGAGCGATCGGACGTGGTGAGGCAGACGGCGAGCACGCGGCGCATCCGAGCACCGTGAGAACCAGCAACGGGGCCACGAGGATTCGGACTCGGCACATGCCGAGAGGGTGGCAGGGGTGGTTACCGGTGGACCTACCGTTTCTTAGGGGAGTTATCCCCTGTGCGCTCGCCCATTCCGTGCACAGCTCATGACCTCGTACCGGCGAAGTACCGCTCGACGGCGGTGGCGATACCCGAGGCCATCACTCGCTGGTCTGTCGGGTCGGCGGCGATGCTGCCCTCGAACGGATCCGTGATGTAGAGCGGCTCGATCAGCGCGCCCGGCATCTCACTCGGGGTCGAGAAATAGCCGCTCATCGCCGGTCCGAGGAGCATGACATGGTCGTAGCGCAGCGCGAGGGCGGCCAGCCTGCTCGTTGCAGCGTTGCCGTTGTTGGACCCCATCCCGACGTCGTCGAGGACGCCGTCGTTCGGGATCCCCCACCCGTGGCTGTTCATGGCACTCACGACGGAGGACTGCAACAAGTCGGCAAAACGCAGGTTCTCTCTCGAGAACGGCCGGACCGCGTCGTAGGTCGTCACGCTCCCTGCCGTCGACGGCGAGCTGCTCGCGTCGTAGTAGATCCCGACGAGCAACCGCGCGTGCGCGTCGTTCGCGCAGATGTCCCGCGCGGCGACCTCGGCGTGCGCGCCGACGAGGGAGAGCACGCCGCCCGATGTGTCGCCGGGACCGAGCTTGAGCACCGTGGAAGCGGTCGTGCGCGAGACGACGACGGTGAAACCCTCCGCCCGCAGGAGCGCCATCGTGTCGAGCTCGACCGGGAGGGTGATCCCGGCCTCCTCGACCTGCCTCCCGGATTCGGTGTGGCCGACGGCTCCGGGGTCGATGCCGCCGTGGCCGGCGTCGAGGAAGACCGTGATGTGCCGGTCACCTGCTGTCGGCGCGAACTCGAGGCAGGAGCCTGCCGCGAAGTAAGCCGCATCGAGTGGCTGACCGCCGCTCGTGGGAGCTCCGCCTGCCAGGGTGTTGTGGACCCGGTGCCACCACCCTTCCGAGACCCCTGCGACGAACAGGATCCCCACCAGCATGAGCAGGGCGGCGTAGCGGAGCCAGCCGGTGTCGTCCCGCCCGCCCAGGTCGCGCTCCACGGATCGATGGTAGGCAGCGCCGTCGGAAAGTTGGTGGCACCCCGCCGGCATCACGAGCCGGCTGCAGAAGCTGTCGGGGATGTCGCTCTAGGCGAGCAGGCGCTTCGCGATCACCACCCGCTGCACCTGGTTGGTGCCCTCGTAGATCTGCGTGATCTTGGCATCGCGCATGTAGCGCTCGACCGGGAACTCGCGGGTGTAGCCGTAACCGCCGAGCAGCTGGACGGCATCGGTGGCGACCTGCATGGCGACGTCCGAGGCGAAGCACTTCGCCATGGCGCCGAGCTTCGCGAGATCACCGGCGGGAGCGCCCGCGTCGGCGGCGGCGCACGCCCGGTACACGAGACCTCGCGCCGCCTCGACTCGCATCGCCATGTCTGCCAGCATGAACTGCAGTCCCTGGAACTCCGAGATCGGGCGACCGAACTGCCTGCGCCGCTGGACGTAACCGAGCGCGTAGTCGAGCGCACCCTGGGCGATGCCGACAGCCTGAGCGCCGACGGTGGGACGGCTCCGGTCGAGCGTGTGCATCGCGATGTAGAAGCCCTGCCCCTCCTCCCCCACACGGTTCTCCACCGGCACACGCACCTCGTCGAGAACGACCTCGCCTGTCGGGCTCGCTCGAAGGCCCATCTTGTGCTCGAGCTTCGGGACCTTCACACCCCAGTCCTTCTCCACGAGGAAGCACGAGATGCCACGGTGGCCGGCGCCGGGGTCGGTCTTCGCGAACACGGTGTAGGTGTCCGAGATCCCGGCGTTCGTGATCCAGTACTTCGTCCCGGTGATGACGTAGTGGTCGCCGTCGCGCACGGCACGGGCAGACATCGATGCCACGTCGGAGCCCGCGTCCGGCTCGGAGAGGCAGTAGCTCGCCTGTGCCTCGCCGCTCGCCACACGCGGCAGGTACTTCTGCTTGAGCTCCTCGGAGGCGAAGTTGATCACCGGCAACATCCCGAGCTTGGAGATGAGCAGCGTGACGGCGGTGGACGCGCAGGCCCGCGCGACCTCCTCGATCATGAGGGCCTGCGTCACGAGGTCGGCACCCTGGCCGCCGTATTCCGCCGGGACGCCGAGCGCAGGCAGCTCCATCGCCACGCAGGCGTTGAAGCTCTCCCAGGGGTACTCCTCGCGCTCGTCGTACTCCGCCGCCTTCGGGGCGATCCGCTCGTCGGCGAACCGCCGGAGCACTTGGCGGAACGACTGCTGATCTTCCGACAGCTCGAACGACACGATCAGGCCTCCGGTGTCACGCCACTCAACTCGAAGAACGAACCCGGGTTCTCGGACAGCTCGCCGGCGACGGCGGCGGGCGTCATCCGCAACGTGGACTCGGGGACGAGGTCGGCGAGCTCGCGCTGGCGCCAGTAGTCGTGCGCCGCTCCGCGAAACGCTTCGCGCCGCGCCTCGACGACCTCTTCACTCGCTCCATCGAGGTAGCCGAACACGTTGAGCGCGAGCTCGAGGTCAGCCGCCACGGGCGCCCTCCCGTACATCGCAGCCCGGTGGAGCGCGATGACCACGGCGCCGAGCAGGACGTCGTCGGCGTGCTCGCCGTCGGCCAGGCGGAGACGCTCGCCGAAACGCTCGGCGAGCAGCATCGCATACCCCTGGTCCGGCCCGGCGATGCCGCGCCCTGGTCGGCGAGCCGCACCAGGCGCCGGCCGGAAGTCGGCCGGACGGTGCGTCTGCCAGGGCAGCGGCACCGGGAGCTGGTGGAGGTCCCTCACCTCGACGTTCGGGAGGATCGGGGCGAACTTCGGCTGGGTCATGTGGCAGGTCCTACTTCCGCGGGTTCGCCGACGATCGTACCGGCCGACGCCCGGATCAATGCCAACACGACAGCGTCGACGAGTGCTTCCCACGAAGCCTCGATGATGTTCTCGGACACGCCTATCGTCGACCACGCTCCCTCTGCGTCCGCCGTGTCGAGGAGGACGCGCGTGACGGCGCCCGTCGCCTTCTCGGTGTCGAGCACCCGCACGCGGTAGTCGGTGAGGTGGACGTCCTTCAGGGCTTCGAAGGCCGGTTGGACCGCTTGGCGCAGCGCTGCGTCGAGCGCGTTCACCGGTCCGTTGCCCTCTGCCGTCGTCACCACCCGGCGGTCGCCGACGTGCACCTTGACGGTCGCCTCGGTCGTGAGGTCGCCGCCCGAGGCCCACGGATGCACGAGCTCGCGGCCGTCGGCGCACTCCCTGTCGGTCGGCAGCGCCACGTCGCGAGCGCGCCAGTCGGTGATGACGCGGTACGACTCGATCCGGAAGAGGTCGCCGAGCCCGGAGAGCGGCGCGCCCGCGGCAGCACGCATCATGAGCTCGAGCGACCCGTCTGCCGCTTCGAAGTGGTAACCGGCGTTCTCGAGGCGCTTCAGGGTGTCGAGCACCCGGGTCAGCGCCGGTGAGTCGAGCTCGAGGCCCAGCTCCGCCGCCTTCATCTGGAGGGTCGAGCGGCCTGCCAGCTCGCTCACCACGACTCGGGTGCCGTTGCCGACCGAGTCCGGCGGCACGTGCTCGTAGGCGTCGGCCCGCCGGACGAGAGCACTCGTGTGCAGACCGGCCTTGTGGGTGAAAGCCGCCGTGCCGACATAGGGCCGCTGGGGATCGAGCGTGATGTTGACGATCTCCGCGATGTGATGGGCGACGGGCGTCAACCGCTCGAGCCGGTCGGCGGGGATCGTGTCGATGCCCATCTTCAGGGTGAGGTTGGCGATCGTGGCCGAGAGATCCGCGTTGCCGGCACGCTCCCCGTAGCCGTTGACGCAGCCCTGCACCTGCGTCGCCCCGTGGCGAACGGCCGCCAAGGTGTTCGCCACCGCGCAGCCGCTGTCGTTGTGGAAGTGCGCCCCGAGCTCTGCCGACGTGCGCGCGCGGACCGCCGACACGATGCGCTCCACCTCTTCGGGCAGGGTGCCGCCGTTGGTGTCGCAGAGGACGAGCGTCTCGGCGCCGGCGGTCTCCGCAGCACCGAGCACGCGGAGCGCAAAGTCGGGGTCGCGGCGGAAGCCGTCGAAGAAGTGCTCGGCGTCGAAGAACACCCGGAGCCCGTGGGCGCGCAGGAAGGCGACGGAGTCCGCTGCCATCGCCACGGCCTCGTCGAGGCTCGTGCGAAGCGCCTCGGTGACGTGCAGGTCGGACGACTTCGCCACGATGCAGACGGCCTCGGTGCCCGCTGCGACCAGGTTGGCGAGCACGTCGTCCTGGTCGGCGCTCACGGCGGGGCGCCGTGTCGAGCCGAAGGCCACGAGCGTGGCCGTCTTGAGCTTCAAGATCGG
>JAKCCH010000110.1 GCA_021838945.1 Actinomycetes bacterium | reverse complement strand
CTCGTCATGCTGCTCGGGCGCGCCCACCGCAATGTCTGCGTCGTCGGCGACACGGACCAGAGCATCTACCGCTTCCGCGGGGCAGAGATGCGCAACCTGCTCGACTTCGAGCACGCCTACCCGGACGCCCGGGTGATCCTCCTCGAGCAGAATTACCGCTCCACCCAGCGGATCCTCGATGCGGCCAACGCCGTCATCTCGCACAACATGCTGCGCCAGCCGAAGGAGCTCTGGTCCGCGCTCGGGGAGGGAGAGAAGATCAAGCGCTTCCGGGCCGGGAGCGACCGCGAGGAGGCCGCCTTCGTCGCCGACGAGATCAACTCGCTCACCTCCGGACTCGGCGTCCCGTTCAACGAGATCGCCGTCTTCTACCGGACGAACGCCCAGAGCCGCGCTCTCGAGGAAGGGCTCATGGCGCGGTCGGTCCCCTACAAGGTGATCGGCGGCACGAGGTTCTACGACCGCCGTGAGGTCAGGGACCTGCTCGCCTACATGAAGCTCGTGGCGAACCCCGGCGACGAGGTGGCGCTGCGCCGAGTGCTCAACGTGCCCCGCCGCGGCGTCGGGGACACGACGGTGACCCGGCTCGTCGCCTTCGCCGCCGAGCAGCGGGTGCCGTTCGCCGAGGCGCTCCGCCGGGCTGACGAGGCGGGCGCGTCGCCGAAGGCTGTGGCAGGCATCCGGCAGCTGCTCGGGCTCGTCGGCCAGCTCGGCGTTGACAACGTCGGCATCAGGCCCCCTGCCGAGATCGCCGAAGAGCTGCTCGAACGCACCGGGTACACCCAGATGCTCGAAGCCGAGGCCCTCCACGGCGGCGCCAAGGCCATCGATGCCGAGGGCCGGCTCGAGAACCTGTCCGAGCTCGTCTCGGTGGCGTCGGAGTTCGACGATCTCGAGACGTTCCTCGAGACGACCATGCTCGCGGCGGCAGCCGACGAGATCGACGGCGGACCGACCGTGGCGCTCATGACCCTTCACGCAGCGAAGGGGCTCGAGTTCTCGACGGTGTTCCTCACCGGCATGGAAGAGGGCCTGTTCCCCCACAACCAGACCCTCGCCGAGCCGGACGACATGGAGGAGGAGCGGCGCCTCTGCTACGTCGGCATCACCCGAGCCCGCGAGCGGCTGTACCTCACCCATACCTGGGGCCGCTTGCTGTTCGGGTCGTTCCAGGATTCGATCCCGAGCCGTTTCTTGAAGGAGATCCCGGAGGAGCTCGTGGAGGACGTCGGGGGAGGCGTCGTGATCGGGATGGGTCGGGGGTGGGGCCGGAGCGGCGACCGCGAGGGCTCGTATGCCGAGCGCTACGCCATGATCGGCGGCCGGAGCGGCGGTCCGGCGGGCGCTCGAGGGTTCGCGCCGACGTCAGCCTCGGCCGGGACGACGACGGGGGCCGAGGCTCTCGGTCTGCGGCCCGGTGACGCCGTCGTGCACGCGAGCTACGGGCCGGGTGTCGTCACCCACGTGGAGGGGGCGGGGGAGGACGCGAGGGCCGAGGTGCGTTTCTCGGAGCGCGGTGTGAAGCGGTTCATCCTCGCCCTCACCCCGCTCAAGCGGGTGACGAGCGGCTCGTAGTCAGCTGTGACTGCTGCTGCGAGCGGTGCGGCCGATCGAACCGGCGGGCTTGAAGACGTTCGCCGGCCGGAAGGGCGGCCGCTGGGTCGTCCCCGTGCGGGTGCCCGAGACCGACGAGACGCGGACGGCGGTGAGCGCAGCATTTTCGGCCACGATGATCAAGGAGGAGGGTGTGGTCGGAAAGCGAGAGGACTTGCAGATGACCTGTATGGGCCGATTGGCGCTGGCATATTCCGCCCCGTTCATCGGCACTGTGGTGGGGTAGAGGCCGACCGATGCCTGAGGCGTGGCCGAGGTCGAAGCGGAGTGGCCAGCTGAGTAGGCAGCGATCCAGCAGTGGCCGCTCACCCGCGACCCATGAGCCACCGTCACGGTTGCGTCCACGTTGTACCAACCCTCCGAGCCGGACTTCGGCGTGATCGACGCCACGACGCGGTGCGAGCCCACGGCGGTGGCGCACAAGTGCACACTGCTGCACTCGTAGTACTTGTTGTACTCGGCGACGGCGCCGGGTGGGCCCTGTGCTCCCTTGGCCCCCTGTGCTCCCTTGGCCCCCTGAGGACCCCTGGCCCCCTGAGGACCCCTGGCCCCCTGCGGCCCGACGATGTTCCAGGAGATCTTCGTCTCCCCCTTTGGGCAGGTAGCTGTCGCCTTCACCCGGAACATCTCGCCCGTCTTGTCCGAATAGCACGCGTAGAGCTTCGATGGTCCCGTAGTCGACAGGAGGCTTCCCGCCGCACCGGAGACGCCGATGCCGCCAGCCAGAGCCGTTGCTGCCAGTCCAGCGCCGGCGATCGCCCGCCGGCGCGAACGATGACTCGCACCCATGACTTCCCCTTCCCGGTCGGGGTGCCCGAATTATTGCGCCGGCTCGGGGTAAATTCAACCGAATTGATGAAGTTCGCGTCTACGACGTAATCACCGTCGAGGGCGGCGCTCGGCAAGTGCTGTACGGCTCAGGCGAAAGGCCGTGCCGCGACGAGGAACCCCGCCTGCGACACCTGGGTGCCGAAGTTCTGCCGGAGGTAGCGGTTGAGGCGTCCCTCGAGCGGGACGTTGCCGGTGGGCCGCACGAGCACGACATAGCGCGCGTCGGCCGCCCAGCTGATCCATTGGCTGACGGTCGCTGCGCGCCCGCCGTGGCCACGGTTGATGGCGATGAGGCCCTCCGGGTCCGCCGTGACCGGGCACGAGGCACCGTCCTCGTAGAAGCGGTTCGACGCCAGGAGCATCATCGCGTTGTTCGAGATGGTGCACTTGCCCGCCGCGATCCGATGCGTCACGGCGCCGGTGTCGATGATGGCGTGCTTGTTGGCGTAGGTCGCCCCGTAGCTGCCGTCTGCGGGCGCGGCGACAGCGACGATCACGGCAGCGCACCCGACGAGGATGACCGCCGCCGCCATGGCCAGCTGTGCGGGGAGATCGGACGACCTGCGCCCGCCCGTCGCGAGCGCCGTCACCATGCGGCTCGCGGTGACGGCAACGCCGACGGCGATGAGGGGCAGGGCGAACTCCCCGTACTGGAGCGACATGGAGCCCGGCAGGAAGGCGACGGCGATGACGCCGACGCAGGCGAGCGTGACGAACCAGTCGTACGTCGTGGACGTGGTGAGGCCGAAGAAGGCGACGATGAGCACGACGGCGATGATGACGACGGCGACGCCGGTCGCGAGCCCACCCGCATGCGTGTAGCCGGCCGCGCCGCCGAGACCGAGGATCGTGGCGAGCTTCTGACCTGTCGCCATCGTTCCGTTGCCCGGGAGCTCGGTAACGACGACGTCGTGCCAGAAGCGGCTCGGGGCGGCGAGCAGGAAGAGGATGCACGGGACCACGATGCCGACGCCGAGGCCGGTGATGGTGGGCAACAGGTGGGAGCGCTTGGCGTTCCATGCTGCGAGCGCGCAGCCGACGAGGAGAACCGCCGGGATGAACGCCCACGGCTTGATCGTGCAGGCGAAGCCGATGAACAGCGCGGCGACGAAGAGCCGCCAGCCCTCGACGAGCCGGCCTTCTTTGAAGGCGAAGGCGATGCCGACCATGGTGAACATCAGCACGTAGGGCCCGACTGTCACCCCGGCCGTGGAGAAGAGCTCGAAGGGGTAGGTGGCGGCGAAGACTCCTGCGAGCAGCGATGCCGGAACCCCGTAGAAACGAGCCGCGAACCCTGTGAAGTACACCGCGATCACCGTCACGATCGCCGTCGCCACACGGGCGAGCGACATCGCGAGGCTCTGGGTGATGCCGTGCGAGAGCCCCGCGAAGGGCAGCATGGCGACCAGCATCCCGGGCGGCTGGGCGAGCGGGAAGTTCGAGTAGGGGAAGGCACCGTTCGTGAGGGCGATCGACGACGGGAGGTTCTGGCTCTCGTTGCCGATCACGATGCCGTGGAGCACTCCGTGCAACGTGAGCTGGTGCGCGCAGACGAAGACCGCCACGATGGCGGGAACCAACGAAGCAACGGCAGCTGCGTTGGGATTCAGCCACCATGCCCCCGAACTGACGGTGCGCCGCATTTCGGGCGATCGTAGCCACACCTGCCGGGCGAGGCCGGGATGGTCGCGAGATCGTTGCCGGCGGGTCTCGGATTCGTTGCCTGCCGGGCGGTGTCGGTAGCATCCCGCAACGGATGGAACGCCGTTATCGAGTCGTCGTCGCGAAGCCCGGCCTTGACGGGCACGACCGTGGAGCGAAGGTGATCGCTCGCGCGTTGCGGGATGCTGGTTTCGAGGTGATCTACACCGGCCTCCACCAGACGCCCGAGCAGGTCGTGCAGGCGGCCGTGCAGGAGGACGCCGACGCCGTCGGGCTGTCCCTCCTGTCCGGCGCCCACCTGACGCTCGTCCCGAAGGTGGTCGAGGGCCTGCGCGCCGAAGGGCTCGACGACGTGCTCGTGCTCTGCGGCGGGATCATCCCGGACAAGGACATCGACGTGTTGAAGCAGGCGGGGGTCGCCGAGGTGTTCACCCCCGGCACACCGCTCCCGGAGATCTCGGCCTGGCTCGAGCGAGCACTCGACGAAAGGGAGCTCGGGGCAACCACCGGCTGACCGGCCTGTTCCACGCACATACACACAAGACACCGAGCATCGAGAAAGGCGAGTGGTGGACCTCTTCGAATACCAGGGCAAGCAGTACTTCGCCCGATACGGGATCCCGACCTCTGCCGGTGCGGTCGCCGACACGGTCGAGGAGGCTGTCGAGGCTGCAGAGCGCGTCGGCTACCCGGTCGTCGTGAAAGCGCAGGTGCAGGTCGGTGGCCGTGGCAAGGCCGGCGGCGTCAAGCTCGCGGCGAACCGGGACGAGGTGGAGCTGCACGCCGGCAACATCCTCGGACTCGACATCAAGGGCCACGTCGTCAGACGCCTCTGGATCGAGCACGCGACCGACATCGCGAAGGAGTACTACGCGAGCTTCACGCTCGACCGGGCAGCCAAGCTCCACCTCGCGATGGTCTCGGCGAAGGGTGGCGTCGAGATCGAGCAGGTCGCCGAGGAGGACCCGGGCGCGATCGCCCGGCGCCACGTCAACCCGCTCGACGGGCTGACGATCGAGGAGGCTCGTGGCCTCGTGATCGAGGCCGGGCTCGACGCCGAGGCGATCGAGAAAGCCGCCGAAGTCCTCGTCAGCCTGTACCGCTGCTACGTGGAAGGCGACGCCGACCTCGTCGAGATCAACCCTCTCGTGCTCACACCTGACGGCCGTGTGCACGCCCTCGACGCGAAGGTGACGCTCGACGACGACGCCGCCTGGCGACACCCCGAGTGGTCCGAGTTCGAGGGCACCGGCGAGATCGACGAGCGGGAGCGCCTGGCGAAAGAGAAGGGCCTTCAGTACATCGGCCTCGACGGGAGCGTCGGGATCATCGCGAACGGCGCAGGGCTCGCGATGAGCACGCTCGACGTCGTGAACCAGGTCGGCGGTGCAGCCGCCAACTTCCTCGACATCGGAGGCGGAGCGGATGCCGACGTCATGGCGAACGCGCTCGAAGTCATCAACACCGATGCGAAGGTGCGAGCGATCCTCGTGAACATCTTCGGCGGCATCGTCCGCTGTGACGAGGTGGCCCGCGGCATCCTGGCGGCGCTCGACCGGGTCGAGCTGTCGTCGCCGATCGTGCTCCGCCTGGACGGCACGAACGCGGCGCAGGCTCGCGAGATCATCGCCGAGCGGGCGACGGACCAGATCATCAGCGAGGCGACGATGCTGTCGGCCGCCCGGCGAGCAGTGGAGGTGGCAGCGTCGTGAGCATCTTCGTCGACGAGAGCACGAGGGTCGCGGTCCAGGGCCTCACCGGTAGCCAGGGCCGGTTCCACGGCCTGCGCAACAGGGCCTACGGCACGAAGATCGTCGCCGGCGTGACTCCCGGCAAGGGGGGCACCGACGTCGAGGGCGTCCCCGTCTACGACAGCGTGGCCGAGGCGATCGAGGCGCACGGAGTGGACGCGACGTTCGTCGCCGTGCCGCCGCGGGCCGCCCCCGACGCGATCCTCCAGGCGGCCGAGGCCGGCGTACCGTTCATCGTCTGCATCACCGAGCACATCCCGGCCAAGGACGAGGCCTACGTCTCTGCCCGCCTGCGCCGGGACTTCCCGAACACGCGCCTTCTCGGGCCGAACTGCCCGGGGATCATCTCGCCGGGCAAGTGCAACATCGGCATCACCTCGGGAGACATCGCGCTCCCGGGCGGTCCGGTCGGGATCGTCAGCAGATCCGGCACGCTCACCTACCAGGCGTTGCACGAGCTCTCCCAGCAGGGAGTCGGCCAGACGACCTGCGTCGGCATCGGCGGCGACCCGGTGCCCGGCCTGACCTTCGTCGACGTGCTCGAGGCCTTCGAGGCCGACCCTGAGACCCGCGCCGTCATGATGATCGGCGAGATCGGCGGCGAGGCCGAGGAGATGGCGGCCGAGTACATCAAGACGAAGATGACGAAGCCCGTCGTCGCGTACATCGCCGGCCAGACCGCCCCGCCGGGTCGCAAGATGGGGCATGCCGGCGCGATCGTGTCCGGGTCGAAGGGCACGGCGCAGGCGAAGATGGAGGCCCTCGCGAGTGCCGGCGTGACGGTGGCGAAGAACCCGACCGAAGCAGGCGAGCTGATGGTCGAGGTCGTGCGATCGCTCGGTTGAGGGCCGTCACCGTCACGTGTCGGATGCGGGCGCCTCGCGATCGGGTCCTCCCGCCGGTCCGGAGCGTCTCGTGAGCGAGCCCATGCTCGACGCCTCGTTGGCCGAGGTGGATCCGGAGCTGGCAGAGCTCGTCGAAGGCGAGCGGCGCCGCCAGCTCGGCACCCTTGATCTCGTAGCGTCCGAGAACGTCCCGCCGCGGGCGGTGCTCGACGCGCAGGGCTCGGTGCTCACGGCGAAGTACGCCGACGGCTATCCCGGGGACCGGCACTACGACCTGTGCGAGTGGGTGGACGGGGTCGAGACGCTTGCCATCGAACGGGCAAAGTCGCTCTTCGGCGCCGAGCACGCGAATGTCCAGCCCTACTCGGGCTCGAGCGCCAACATGGCCGTGCTGGACGCGCTCTGCGAGCCCGGCGGCACGGTGCTCGGCTGGGACTTCGAGCACGGAGGTCACCCGACGCAGTACCTGTCGGGCACCTTCGCCGGGCGGCACTATCGGACCGCTTCGTACGGGGTGCGCCGTGACGATCGCCTCGTCGACATGGACCAGGTGGCCTCACTGGTCGAGCAGCTGCGACCGAAGGTCGTGTTCGCAGGATGGTCGTGCTACTCGCGCTGGCTCGACTTCCGGCTCTTCCGCCAGATCTGCGACTCCGTCGGGTCGTACCTCGTGGTCGACATGGCTCATTTCGCTGGTCTCGTGGCGGCCGGCGAGCACCCCGATCCGGTGCCCTACGCGGACGCCTGCACGATGACGGTGCACAAGACGCTCGGTGGTGCGCGGGGTGGGACGATCATCTGTCGCGAGGACCTGGCCGAGCGCGTGGACGCAGCCGTCTTCCCTGGAACCCAGGGCTGCCCCTTGCCGCACGTGATCGCCGCGAAGGCGGTGACGTTCCTGCTCGCGGCATCGGACGCGTTCCGTGAGCGGATCGCCCGGACCGTCGAAGGCGCCCGGGCCATCGCAGCGGTCCTCGTCGAGGCCGAGGGGCGTACCGCGTCGCCGGTCGTCACGGCCGGGACCGACGTGCATCAGCTGACGGTCGACCTCGGGCCGTCCGGACGCCTGGCGGGCGACGTGTGGGCCCGGCTCAACCGGGTCGGGATCTCCGCCAACGCGATGAGGCTCGCCTATGACGTGGCGGAGGCGCCGGCGGGCTCAGGACTGCGCTTCGGTGCGGCCGCGTTGGCGACGAGAGGACTCGACGCGGCGGACTTCAGCGAGGTCGGGGACATCCTCGCCGACGTGCTGGACGGCTCGTTCGACTCGGCGGGAGCGGCATCCGAAAAGGCCCTCGCCCGCCGCGTGCAGGCACTGCTCGAGCGCTTCCCGATCTATCGGTACCGCTAGGCGAGGAGCGACAGCTTCAGCCTTCGGAGAACAGGCGCCGGAGCCAGCCGAAGACACCACCACCGCCTGATCGTTTCTTGGTGGCGCCTTGGCTCAGGCTCGTGGTGGCATAGCCGGTCTCCTTCGGCGCCGACGCGCTCCGTGGAGCCCGGCGGCGCGAGAAGAAGTCCTCCGGCTCGGTGCGCCGCATGGGCGATGGGGGAGTAACGAGCGGAGCCCCGAGCCCTCCGAACCAGTGGCCGGCCTCCGACTCTGCTCGTGGAGGGCGCCAGTCCGCCGCTGTCGGGTCTTCCTCGATGAAGCGGAGGATCTCGTGCTGCTGCTCGGTGAGGAGGTCCTGGCGGGCGGCTGAAGCTGGACCCGGTCCCGAGGGATCCGCCGCCGCCGCAGGGTCGCCTTC
>JAKCCH010000109.1 GCA_021838945.1 Actinomycetes bacterium | reverse complement strand
CCTCCATCTACCCTGGCTTCCACACCACCCAGCACGCCCAGGAACCCCGCAACTACGATGCTCGTCTCCCACCATGTCGGTCGGGAGGTCGAAGCGGAACAGTCTCCGCGAAACCCAGGCCGGTTCAGGTCGCCGATGACGGCGTCGTCGAGCAGGCGTCGCTGGTGGTGCTGGCAGATGTCTTGGTCGGGACCAGCATGCTCCAGCTCGACGGAGCCACGGCAGCCGACCTTCTCGGACCGCTCGCCGCGGCCCACAACGACATCCACCCCGAGCCGTCCCCCGAGACCGCCGCCGATGCAAGCGACACCGGCGACGACGCTCCGGGTGTCCCGCGTGCCCTGACGGTCGAGCCGGACGGCGTCAAGGCGGTCGCAGACGAGCGCGCTGGAAGGCGCGAACCGGCACCGATCCGCGTCCGCCTGTTCGGTCCTGCCCACGTCGAGGCGTTCGGAGAAGAGGTCAAGAGCGGCCTCCGGGCCAGTGCCTACGAGCTGCTCGCCTGGTACGCCTGCCATCCCGACGGGGCCAGCATCGAGGCCGCGGCGGATGCCATCTGGCCTGACGCGTCGGCCCGGCGAGGCCAGGAGCGCTTCTGGACGGCGCTTGGGAACCTCCGTTCACGCCTCCACGGCCCGAGCAGCGACGCCGTCGAGATCCTCGTGAAGTCCGGCGACTGCTACCGCCCAGATCTGGCCGTGCTCGACATCGACCTTTGGGACTTCGAAGCCGCCCTTGCCGATGCCACCCGCGACGCCGACGCCGCCCAGGTGACGGTCACCCTCAAGCTTGCGACCGACGCGTACCGCGGCGACTTCTGCCCTGCCCTCGAGGCCATGTGGGTCGAACCGGTGCGCGAGGACCTGCATCGGCGCGCTCTCGACGCCCATCTCCGGCTTGCCGAGCTGTACGCCGAGGTCCAACCGGAGGCAGCGCTCGGCGTGCTGGAACGCGCCGTCGAGGTCGACTCGATCTGCGAAGAGGCCTATCGGCGGCTGATCACCCTTCAAGGCGAACTCGGCCGTCGCGACGCCGCACAGCGCACCTGGCGGCTCCTTCAGGGCCGCCTCGCCGAGCTCGACCTCGAACCCGAAGAGGCCACCGAACAGCTCGTCCACGAGCTGTTCCCGCCCCGGCAAACCTCCCGCCGCCATCTTTCCCCGACTCGCAGCTGAAAGGGTCCACGGCGACGGCGACGGGCGAAAGGTCGTCGCGCTGACCGTCTCGGCTCGCCTCGGCAGCTGCCGCCCGGAGAGCCTGTGCGCCGGAATCTGTCCGTCCGCCATGGCTTGGTGGGAGAGCCGTGGTGCAGACGTTCGCGCCCAGCGGGCCTACAACCTCGAGCGCCAATTCTCTGGAAGGTCGATCTCGAACAACGCGCCGACTCGTTGGACGGCGTCGCGGTCTTCGGCCCGAGCAGGGTCAAGCTGGCGCACATCTGTTGCGTCCCAGGGCAGTGCCGAAGGGTAGACGGCGTAGCACGTCGCTTCGTCGTCGTGTCTGGAGCGGTATCCGAGGAGCTCCGCATCGGGGTGCCACTCGTAGACGGCCCGCGACACCGCCTTCGTGATCCGACGCCCGATAGGGCCGCTGAGTCGGATGAGCGCCTCGTCGAGATGCTGCGGCTCGAGCGGCGTTCCGAGCCCGGATCCTTCGATAGCCCGCCGGACGGCGGCGTACTTGTCGCGCGGTCACTTGTCGTCGGCGAGTTGGGTCAGAAGGCCAGCGTCGTTGACGTCCAGGATCGACCGATCGTCTCCGACGGCGAACCTTGCCACCTTGCGGCTCGAGAGCCAGTCCTCGATGCCCTCGCTCATCGAGGGATCTCGATCAGTCGGGTCGATTCCCGCGACCGTCGCCAGCTCAGCTTCGATGTTCTCCCGGCGCGCCCATGTCATGCTCTCAACGAGGCACGCGTAGAGCGTCGCCCCCGTGTATCGAACGACGTAGCGACCTGTCGGATCGTCGAAGCGGTTCTCCCCTGGAGGGTCGAGGGGTGCCCGGGGGAGGTAGAGCGGGTCTGCGTGGACGCGCAGTACCTCTTCGACGCTCACCACCACCACCGTCAACGACTACGAGGCCAAGAAGTCACGGACGACGCCCATGAGCCGGCTCTCGAGCGCGTCGTCGGGCGCCGTCGTCGAGAGCACCGACAGCACGCTTCTGTCGTCGAGCTCGGGATTGGCTCCCCGGACGAACGAGGCGGCGACCCGCGGTCCCTCGACGGCCGTGACGGCATCGGCGATCCGGTAGAGGATCCGCAACCGCTCTTCGCCGTCCTTGCCTCTCGGCCTGGCCTCGTCGGCTGCCCACGACTTCACGGGGCGGGCATCGCGCAGGCCCATCCCAACGGCGGTGATACGTGGTCCTAGCGTTTCAAGCAGGAACCTGGCGCGCTCAGCGTCCGAGGCGTGGATCGATCGCTTGAAGCTCGAGTCGATCGCGTCGTCGATAGAGGTGCGAATCGTCACGGGACACTCCTTCCGCTTGAAATGATATCCGAATCGCGCACGGCAACGCACCTTCGAATGACTACTCAGACGCGGTCTCGTTCGCGCGATTGCGAACAAGCGTTCGCTATCGCCATGCTCTCATCATGGGGGTCACTTGCTCGGCGTTCCTCGCTGTCCCCGGTCACTGCTGGCGGCTGTTGACCGATCCTGACCCGCCCGCCTCGGCCGCCCCGCGCCGCCCCAGTCTGCTGGACGGGCTGGGTTCGGCTGCCGAGTGGCCTCGGGGTCTGGGTCGGCTCGTGTGAGGAGCACGCCGCCGAGCTGCTGAAGCGGCGGCGGGTCTGAGATCGGCGCGCCGGGGGGCGCCCTGCGCCGCCGCGCGGCCACCAACTGACACGACATCCCAGCGTCCGAAGAAATGAACATCGGCGCTCAGCGCGGCGGCTGCCACCGAGCGGGCAACGCTGTCCATCAGGGCGCTGAGCTGGGTGTTCGCAGCCCTTCCATCAGGTTTCCGTCACCCCTGATGGACGACCTGGCGGGCTCCATCAGGGGTGAAGGAGCGGCGAGCTGATGGAGTTCTGCTGGAGATCTGATGGAGCGCCCATGGTGCGATGGCGGCCCCTTCGACCAGGGAGCCGCCCATGTCACCTCGACGCCGTCCCTTCGCCGCTTTGGAGCAGCAGGCACTCGCGCCGCTCACCACCGAGCTCCGCCCCCTGGGCGGCCCCGCGCCCGGCACGCTCGATCACCTCGAACAGATCATCTGGCGTCTGCTCCCAGCGACCGTGCCCACCGACCTCATGGCCCGTCGGGGTCGAGACGCGGAGCGAATCTGGACGCAGGTCACGGCGACCCCGCTGTACGAGGCGATGACCGTCTGGGTGATGGCGGCTTGGCCGGACAAGGAGCTGGAGCGGGTGGACACGATGGCCCGCACTGCCATCGCCGCCGCCCATCGGGTGCGCGATGGCCGGTGGAGCGTCGAGCACCTGGCGGCGGTCATCGCCAAGGCCGGTCGACGCGCCGAGCACTACCCGGTCCACCGCCATCTCGGCCGGGGCGTGCAACTGATCAGCTTCGACGAGTTGGGATTCGACCTGGCCGACGAGTCGCCTGGTCCGCGCCCGGCCAGCCCCTCGCTCGGGCCGGCGGTCGTGGCAGACCTCCGGCTGGCGCTTGGCGAGCACGCCTACCTGGTCACTCCGGCCGCCGCCAGGCTGTTGGACCGCGCCGTGGACTTGGCCGTCGACCACCTCGATACCGTCCGAGCCAGGAGCGTCACGGCCGGCCGGCCGGAGGGGCTGAGCGGTTTGGCCCTGTTCGCCGCGGCCCGACCCACCCGACGCGCGGCGAAGTCGAACCGGATCACCGACGTGTTCCGGGACCTGCCGCACCCGACGAGCGTGGCCCTGGCCCATCTGCTGCTGGGCACCGACCATCGCCCCGAGACGTCGTTGTTGTGGCGCCATCTGTGCGGTGTGCCGGGGTCTGAGGCCCCGGCGGAGGTGGTGGCGGACTGGCGGGCCGAGCTGCCGGCGCTCAGCCCGGCCGTCCTGGCGTTCAGCGAGCGACGGCGCCGCCGGGTGCGGGACCGCTGCCGGCGTGGTGACGACCTCCGTCACGCCTTCGAGCTGGCCGCGACCACCGAGCCGGACCACCCCTCACTCGCGCGGGCCGTCTAGCCCTTCACCCTGTCGAGGTCGTCGATGGCCCCCGGGTGGCCGTGGCGTCGAAACCCCGCCGCCCGGGCGGGGCGTCTCGGGAGGTCGGGTCATGGGCAGCGGTGCGAAGGCGGCGGCGGTTGGGGTCGCCGGAGCGCTGGCTGCTCTCGTGCTCGGGCTCGTGGCCCTCGCCGGCGGGGCAGGCTTATCGGCCGCCGCCCAGGGGGCGGTGGCGGACTCTGTGCTGGGCCAGGTCCAACAAGACGAGTGCGTGGCGACTGGCCCGGTGCCGACGCTCGACGGGGCGCAGGCATCGAACGCCGAGACGATCGTCGCCACGGCCGAAGCGCTCGGCGTCGGCGACCAGGGCGCGCAGATCGCCTTGATGACCGCCTACACCGAATCGGGCCTGGACAACCTCGGTCCTGAGCCGGGCAACGACGGCTCTCTCGGCCTCTTCCAGCAGCGAGTGGTGGCCGGGTGGGGCACCGCCGCAGAGGAGGAAGACCCGACCGACGCCGCTGGCATGTTCGTCGAGCATCTGCTGGCGGTGCCTGACTGGCAGGGCATCGAACCTTGGGTGGCGGCCCAGGACGTGCAGAACTCCGCGTTCGACGGCGATCCCTCCACCGCCAACGGCGGGTCGGCGGTGGTCGGCGGTAACTACGAGGCGAACTGGAAGCTCGCCGGCAGGTTCCTCACTGCCATCATGGGCCTGTCCGACGTGCAGGACTGCGGCGCGGAGACCGGCGCCCAGCCGGCCGGCCCAGCCAGCCAGTACGGGCTACCGACCGACTACACCATCCCCTCGGACGCGACGCCCGCCGAGACCCTGGCCATCACCTACGCCATCTCCAAGCTCGGGGACGCATACGTGTGGGGCGCAGCCGGCCCGAACGCCTTCGACTGCTCCGGCCTCACGATGATGGCCTGGGCGGAGGCCGGCGTGACTCTCGATCACTACACCGGCGACCAGATCGACGAAGGCACCCCGGTCGCCGGCTACGCCGCTATCTCGCCTGGAGACCTGGTGCTGATCCCCGGCTCGGACGGCACCCTGGCGAACCCGGGCCACGTCGGCATCTACATCGGCGACGGACTGGTCGAATCCGCGGTCGATCCCGAGCAGGGCGTGATCGTGCAGACCTGGGCCAACTTCGTCGCCGGCGGCCTCTCGGGCATCCGCTACCTCGGCTGAATCCGCCGCCCAGTGACGACAGGGGGGCGATGGTGGCCGATGGGCGGGCAAGGGGACGCGCGGGCCACTCGGGTCAGCCACCGACGCCAGGAGGCCACGGTCATGCTTCCCACCTCGTTATCAATCCTTGCGGACGTGTCTCCCAACACGACAGGCTTGCCGGGGATCACCACCATCAGCAACATCGTCGGCGCCCTGCTCACCATCGGGCTCATCTCGTGCGTGGCGGGGCTGGTGCTCGCCGCCATCGTCTGGGCGATCGGGTCCCACTCGTCGAACCCGAACCTGGCCAGCCGGGGCAAGGCCGGCGTGCTCGTAGCGCTCGTCGCCGCCGTCTTGATCGGCGGGGCCAATGTGCTCGTGGACTTCTTCGTCACGACCGGCAAGGGGCTCTGATGCGCTCACTCTGGGCCCTCGATCGCCGGATAGTCATCGGTGTCGCCGTGTGCGTGGTCCTTGTCGTCTCGGCCGCAGTCGTCGTCGCGTTCAGCCGCAATGGCCATCCGACTGCCACTCGCTCGCCCACTGTCCATCCAGCACGCTCGGCACCTGCGACCACCACGACGAGGTCCTCACCCCGTCAACTGGTGCCGACTCCGAAGATCAAGCCGCCCGAGACCGCCGTTCAAAGGCAGATCGACACCGAACTGGCGCAGGCCGAGACCCCCGCCTCCATCGCCGCAGCCAGGGCGACGAGCGTGCCGGTCCCAGCGGTCTCCACGGCGTACCCCGCAGTTCCCATCGTGGATCGCTCCGACCCGACGACCTACGCCATCGCCTTCACGACCGAGCTGTTGGACACCGACTACGCCACCCAGACCCGCGCCGGCCTGTTGGCATGGGCCGAGCACGAAGAGGCGCCCAACACGCTCCCTGGCGTCCCAACCGATGTCGCCGGCAAGGCCCTCGTCCTCTCCCTGGCCGACCCGGACCTGCCTGGCGGTAGCCCCTCGCCCGTGCCTTCATCCGCCGGGTGGGCGGCCGACGCCACGGCCGGCGTCAGCCAGCAGGTGAGCGACGTGGCAGCCGAGGTCGACCCGGACTGGACCGAGATCGTCTCGGAGGGCTGGCAACCGGCCGACCCGCTCATGACCATCGAGACGGTCACGGGGAACCTCGCGGTCACGACCAACGGCCAGGCGGCGGCGCCCGAGTCGTTCAGCCTCACCCTTACCCTCGGCTCCGCCGCTCACGCCCGAGGCTACGGAGCTGTCGCCGCCGGAGACTGGGCGGTCGGCTGATGGGCTGCTCGCTCACCGACCCCGTTGCCTGCCTGTCCGACCTGGCGGGTTCGGCCGCCAGCTCGATCGCCGACTCCGCGTTCAACGAGATCGCCAAGGACTTCGCCACCGCGGCCGGCGACGCGGTGAACTGGCTGTGGCGCCAGATCAGCGGGGCCACCGCCGTCAGCCTCTCCGGCTCGGCGTTCACCCATGACTTGGCCATCGTGGGGACGCTCGCCGTCGTCGTCGCCACCGGCCTGTTCCTCGTCCAGATCATCGCCTCGGTGCTCCGCCGCGACGGCGGCGGGCTGGCCCGAGGCGTCAAAGGCTTGCTGGTCGCCTTCCTCGGGAGCGTGGCCGCCATCGCCATCACGACCCTGCTGCTCGCCGCGGTGGACTCCCTCTCCGCCGGGTTCGTGCAAGTCGCCACCGGCGGCTCGATCCAGCAGATGGGATCGGTCATCCTCACCACCACCAGCGTTGCCGCGGTCGCCAACCCCGCTGCCATGCTGCTCTTGGCGCTCGTCGTGCTCGGCGCGGCGGTCGTGGTGTGGGGCGCCATGATGGTCCGCAAGCTGCTCATCATCGTGGCAGCGGTGTTCGCCCCGTTGGCCTTCGCCGGGGCCACCGCTGACATCTCGACCACGTGGGTGCGCAAGTGGATCGAGATGATGGTCGCACTCATCGTCTCAAAGCTCGTGTTGGTCATCATTTTCGTCATCGGCCTCGGCGTGCTCACCGACGGGCTCGGAGAGACCTCCGGCGCATCGGCCACCCAGACCATCACCCAGACCATCATCGGCGCCCTGATCTTGCTGATGGGCGGGTTCGCTCCGTGGCTGGCCATCAAGCTCGTCCACTTCGGCGGCGACCAGTTCCAACAGGTCCACGGCCACGCCCAAGCCGCAACCGCAGGAGCGCGGACCGTCGCCGCCGCCCCGCAGAAGGTCCAAACCCTGACCACCCGTTTCGGCGCGACCTCCGGAGCAAGTGCGAAGGGAAGTGGGTCCCACGGGCCGAGCGGATCACCGGGCGGCCGGCAAGGCGGGACGTCGAAGCCGGCCGGTCCTGGGCGGTCGCCAGGGACGGCAGGCGTTGCCGGGGCGTCTTCGGCGACCGGGAATGGCGCCGTCGCAGGCGCGAGCGGGGCTAGCGCCGCGGGTCCAGTCGGGGTGGCGGTTGCGGCGGGGGCTGCCGCCAAGGGCGCGGCCGACCGACAGGCTGCACATGTCAGCCAGGTGTCGTCCTCTGCGGGCTCCGCCACCTCACCCGGGAAGGCGTCGGTCCCGGATCGCGCAGACGAGCCCCGTTTGCCTCCGTCACCGCCGGCCACCGCGCCCCCGAAGTCCACGTAGCCAGCTCGCCACCCTGAGGAGGGAATTGTTCATGTCATCTGCCGCGACCGTCTCGGCTGGTCCCACCCCGGTCCGCTTCGGCCGTCGCTCCACTCGCGGGTTGCTCTTGGGGTTGTCCACGCCTCGGTGCCTGTCGGCCGGTGCTGCCATCGGCGTGCTCGTGGTGGGCCTGGTCGCCGCCGGCGGGGTTGGCCTGGTGGCAAGCGGGCTGGTATGGGCGCCGCTGCTGGCGCTCACGTTCATCTCTTGGCAGGGTCTCGCGCTCAGCGAGTGGGTGCCCGTCGCCGGTCATTGGTCGGCCCGTAAGGCGGCTGGGCAGACCGAGTACCGGGCGAGAGTGTCCGCGCCCCGCCCGACGGGGACGATGGCCCTGCCCGGCGACGCCGCCGCACTGCGCTTCTACGAGGATCCGGAGATCGGAGCCTGCATGGTGCACGACCCGCACCGCCAGACCCTTTCGGTCACGGTCCAGATCACCCATCCCGCCTACGTGCTGCTGTCGCCCATCGACCAACACAGCCGGGTCACCGCCTGGGGCCGGCTGCTCGCCTCGCTGTCCAAGTCCGGGCACTGCGCGGCGGTCCAGGTCCTCGAAGCCACCGTGCCCGACCCCGGCACCGGCGTCGCCGGCTGGTACGACGCCCGCGGCATCCACGATGGTTCTTGGGCCGACACCAACAGATCGGAA
>JAKCCH010000108.1 GCA_021838945.1 Actinomycetes bacterium | reverse complement strand
TTCCGATCTGGAGAGCTCCCAGCAGGCGCGGCCGCACCACCCCGCCTGAGCTTTGAGGCGGCAGCCGCCAGCTCCTCGAAACCCACGCTCTCGCCGGCGGCCCACGAGCGGGAACGGCCGGCAGCACGGACGGTCACCACGCCGTTGCCGAACACCTCGCCATGTCGAGCGTCCAGGTCGAGCACGATCGCTGTGTGCTCGTCCACCCCGAGCACGAAGGCGCCATCTGGCAGCAGGGTCTCCAGGAAAGACAGCCTGCGCTCACCTAGGTAACAGAACCGTGTGTCATGCGTCCCGCCCTCCGCGTTGTTGAAGTGCGGGATCACTGCGGCGGACAGCCCCGTGACGCCGAGGACGTCGAGGCCGTCCAGCCAGAACGGGTCTTCGCCGACCTTGTACACCTCGTACACCGGGACGGTGCGGATTCCCAGGGTCAGTGCTGCGGCCGACGAGAAGGTGACTGCGCCGCCGTGGGTCAGCGCCTCCTTCAGCAACGACGGGATCACGGTCCCCGACCACTTGCGGAGGGCGTAGCTCGGCGAGCCCGGTCCGGCGAACACGTAGCGGGCTCCACGGACCTTGGCGACCAACCGCTCGGAGGCAAACGGATCGCTCGCCTCCAGAGGGTGCGAGCCTCCCTCGAGCTCGCCAGCGCCTGCGCTCGCCACCTCGATCTCGGCTCGCAAGCTCTCCGCGAAGTAGTCGACGACCTTCTTCGCGAGCTCGCTCGCGTTCTCCTGGAACCCAAATGGGGTGTCGAGCAGCACCGCCGGCACGGGACCAGGCCCCATCCGCTCGAGCACGTGGCGGTGGACCTTGACCATGGTCGGCGCTGTCTCTCCGGAGCCCATGATCGTCAGGATGCGAGGCACGGTCACTCAGGCACCCCCGGGAACACATCGACCTCACCAGGCGACCTCATCAGAGCAACCTCACCGGGCGATCTCACCAATCCGGCCGCGGCGGCCAGGAGGGGCGCGGTGTGCCGTCCCAGCGCAGGCCACCGAGGGGTTCGCCCCAGGGGTCCTCCGGGACGAGGTCGTCGGCCCCCGCGACGGGATCGGGCAGCCACTGCTCCATGACGTCGATCAGCTCCGCTTGCAGCATGGTCAGGTACTGGTAGATCACCGCCTCGGTCTCTGGCGCATCGTCGGGGATGCCGACGTCCTCGTCGGTGACGCCGAGGACGGTACCGAGCACCAGCCGCAGATCGTTCAATGCAGCCATCCAGGCTGCCGTGGTCTCCTCGTCGAGATGTGTCGCGTGCGCGTATTGCCGCAGCGTCTCGAGCGATGAGAGGTGCGACTCGAGCAGCTCGCGCCGGGTGGACTGTTCGTAGATCTGCTCCGCTTCCTCGTCCCGCACGTAGGCGCGCGGGAAGAGGCGCCGCACACTCTCCGGCAGCGGCTGCTCGATCCCGACACCGCGGAGCAGAGCTGCCAGCTCCTTCGGTAGCATCTCGAGCAGGGCGCGCTCCTCGGGTGGGAGGTGCAGCTCGCATCCCCGCTGCTTCCGGGTCATACGGATCCGCCGCCGCATCATGTCCCGCTCTGCTCCATCGTCGCCCAGAGCCCGTGCTGGTGGAGCCGCGCGACGTCGAGCTCGGACCGCTCACGGGGCCCGCTCGAGACGACGGCCCGACCTTTCGTGTGCACGTCCATCATCAACTTGTGCGCCTTCTCTCTGGAGTACCCGAACAGCTTCTGGAACACGAACGTGACGTAGCTCATCAGGTTGATCGGGTCGTTCCAGACGATGACGAGCCAGGGGAGATCTGGCTTGACCGTCTCTTCCACCTCCGGCCGTTCGACCTCGGCCGGAGCTGTGCTCATCGCAGGCGAAACGCTCATGACCGCCATGCCGGACCTGGGACCCATCTCAGGCTCGAGCGGAGTCAAGCGGCCGGGAACGGGGTCACCGATGCCGGCGCCACCGGTGCCGGCGCCGCCAACCTCGTAGCCAGCTCGACCTCAGCGGGCGCCCCGCCGCCGAGCTCCTGTGCCGCCGGGGCGGGCTCCGCATGCTCGTGAAGGCTCAGGTACAGGCCGATCGAGGCGATCCAGAGGAGGGTCACACCGGCGAGATGGAACTCGACGATGTACGCGGCGTCGTGCAGGAAGTACTGGGTGTATCCGAGCGCTCCCTGGATGATCACGAGCTCGAGCATCGTCCTTGCGAGTCGCTGGATGCGCTCGGGCGCCTTGGCGTGATGGAACGCGAACTGGCTGGCGGTGACGAGCCCGAGCAGGAGCCACGCGAGGGAGCTGTGCAGCTCCGCAACGTCACGAAACGCGAGCGGAACCCTCGGCGCCCCAGGACTGCCGGCGTGAGGTCCCGCCCCGGTGACGATCGTGCCCGCCAGGGTGACCACGCCGAGCGCCAGCAACAGGACACGCACCAGCCATCGCAGGTCCCTTGAGACGAGCGGTTCCACCGGGCCTGTGGCTGTCGCGTCCGGGATGCGTGATCGGTGGTACATCCAGATCGCATCGGCGAGCACCGCGATCGTGAGGATGAAATGCAGGGCGACGAGGTACGGGTTCAGCTTGAAGAGCACGACGAGCCCGCCGAGCACGATCTGGGCGACGAGGCCGAGGATGAGCCCGAACGCCGGCCGCGAGATGTCGCGCCGCTCGGGCCGGCGGAGCAGAGCGGCGACAAGAGCAACGACAGAGACCACGCTGACCGCCACGGTGAAGCCGCGGTTCAGGTCCTCCACCATGGGGTGGAACGAGACGGCGGCGAGGAGACGGTGCTGGTAGCACGACGGCCAGTCGGGGCACCCGAGGCCGGAACCCGTGAGCCGGACGGCGCCGCCGGTGAGCACGAGCAGGGCGTACAACACGACCGACGCCAGCGCGACCTTCCGGACGGCGCCGGGCGAGACCGAGAGCCTTCGTACCGCCTGCACGTCTGACGATGGTAGGACCGGCCAAGCTCCGCCGTGACCAGGTGCGGGAGAGCGGCCGAAGGACAGACGGTCCTGCCCCGCACCTACACTGAGCCGACAGTGGCTCAGATCACCCCACTCTCGGCTTCTGTCGGCGCGGCCACGGTGTCGACGTCCAAAGCAGAGCGGCTCCGCGGGTTCATCGCGCTGACCAAGCCCCGCATCATCGAGCTGCTGCTCATCACGACGGTGCCGACGATGTTCGTAGCCCGCCGCGGCGTCCCTTCCGGGTGGCTGATCCTCGCCACTCTGGTCGGCGGAACGCTCTCGGCCGGCGGGGCGAACGCCACCAACATGGTCATCGACCGCGACATCGATGCCGTCATGAAGCGGACTTCGAAGCGGCCCCTCGTCACGGGCACCGTGCAGCCGGTCGAGGCGCTCGTCTTCGCAGTCGCGCTCGAGGCGGCGGCATTCGCGATCTTCGCCGCCTTCGTGAACGTGCTGTCGGCAGTGCTCGCGCTCGCCGCCGCGCTCTTCTACGTCTTCGTGTACTCGATCGGCCTGAAGCGCCGCTCGAAGCAGAACATCGTGATCGGCGGAGCCGCAGGCGCAGTGCCCGTCCTCGTGGGCTGGACGGCAGTGACCGACCACCTCGCGTGGGCACCCGTCGTGCTCTTCGCCCTCATCGTCATCTGGACTCCGTCCCACTTCTGGGCGCTCGCGGTGAAGTACCGCGAGGACTACGAACGAGCAGAGGTTCCGATGCTTCCGGTGGTCGAGCAGTTCGAGAAGGTGGCGCTCCAGATCATCGGGTACTCGGTGGCGCTCGTGGTCGTCTCGTTCGTGTTCGGCTGGGTGGCACACATGGGGCCCGTCTATTGGGCGGCGGCGCTGGTCGCCGGCATCCTCTACCTGATCGACGCGGTCCGCCTTAAGTTCGAAGGCGGCTCTCCGAAGGCGGCGATGCGCCTCTTCGGCTACTCGATCACGTACGTCACCGTGGTCTTCGTGGCGATGGCCGTCGACGTCGTCGTGCGGTACCACTGAGCGCTGCTGCGGCCCGGGCTGGGAGAGCTCCCGGTCACTCCCAGCGAAACGTCAGCGCCGCCACAGCAGGCGCCACCACCGCCCACGCCACCAGCACGACCCAGGATTCGAGCGGTGGAGCGATGCCCTGGCCAAGGGCGGGATGGAGTGCATCCGTCAGCGCCGCAGCCGGGAGCAGGCGGGCGAAGGCAGCGAACCCGCTCAGCTTTCCGAGGGGGAACACTACGCCGCCGATGAGGAGCAGTACCAGGTAGACGCCGTTCGCGAGGGCGAGGTTGATCTCGGCCCTGAGGGTCCCCGCCATGGCGAGGGCTGTGCCGGCAAAGGCGAACGTGGCGAGCAACGCAGCGAGGACTGCCAGACCCGCGGCCGGGTGAGGCCGCCAGCCGAGACCGAGGGCGATCGCCCCCAGGACGACCACCTGCAGGATCTCCACGAGTAGGACCGAGATCACCTTGGCCAGGAGCAGTCTCGGCCTTCCGAGCGGTGTGGTGCCGAGGCGCTTCAGGACGCCGTAGCTGCGCTCGAACCCTGTCGCGATCCCGAGCGACACCATGGCCGTCGACATGACGGCGAGCGCGAGCACTCCCGGTGCGAGGAAGTCGACGGGATGACGGGTCCCGGTCGGCAGGACGTGGACGAGGGAGAAGAAGATCAGCAGGAAGGCGGGGATGCCGACCGTGACGAGAAGCGTCTCTCCTCGCTCGAGGGTCATGCGCACCTCCGCTCCGACCTGTGCCCGCAGTGCCCTCATCGGTCTCGGCGCTCTCCTTCCGCCCGGACGAGTCGGAGGAACACCTCCTCGAGGCGTTCCCGGCCTACCCGCAGGTCGGTGAGCGAGACGCCGCGCTCTGCGAGCCAGGCTGTGAGATGCGCGACGAGCGAAGGGCTCGAGGGGCTCACGACGCGGTAGTCGCGCGGACCGTCCGCCACGACCTCGACGCCGAGAGCAGCCGCGAGCTCGAGGACGTCGATCTCCCGGTCGACTGCGAAGCGCACCTCCTCCTCGCCTCCGCCCACCTCCCCCGGCGCGCCCGCCGCCACGACCCGTCCCCGGTCGATGATCACCACGCGCTCGGCGAGGCGCTCGACCTCGTCCAGCTCGTGACTCGTCATGAGGACGCCGACGCCCTCGTTCCGGCACGCCGAGATGACGTCGCGCACGGCGAGACGCCCGGCGGGGTCGACCCCGGCAGTGGGCTCGTCCAAGAAGAGCACGCGTGGGCGGCCGACGAGCGCGAGCGCGAGCAGCAGCCGCTGCTGCTCGCCGCCCGACAACCGCCTGAACGGGCTGCCGGCGACGCCGGTCAGCCCGAGCAGGTCGAGCAGCTCAGCCGGGGAGCGCGGGTCGTCGTAGTAAGAGGCGAACAAGGCGAGCACGCGGCGGGGGCTCATCACGGCGTAGACGCCGCCGCGCTGCAGCATCACGCCGATCCGGGGGACGAGCCGGGTGTGGTCGGAGATCGGGTCGAGCCCGAGCACTCGTACGCGGCCCGCGGTCGGGCGGCGATATCCCTCCAGTGTCTCTACCGCTGTGGTCTTGCCGGCTCCGTTCGGTCCGAGGACGGCGACGATCTCACCGGCGTCAACGCTGAAGCTGATCCCGTCGAGGGCGACGCGCTCGCCATAGTGGACGTGCAGATCCTCGGCGTCGATCGCGCTCATCCGGCCGGCAGCGCTCCGCTCAGTTGCGAGGGGTCTCGAAGCGGTACCCGACGCCCCGGATGGTCGTGATGAGCGCGGGATTCGACGGGTCTTCCTCGATGCGGGAACGCAACCGCTTGATGTGCACGTCGAGCGTCTTCGTGTCGCCCACGTAGTCGAGGCCCCAGACACGATCGATCAGATTGTCGCGGGTGACCACACGCCCGGCGTTCGCGAGGAGGATCTCGAGGATCTCGAACTCCTTGAGCGGCAGCTTGACCTCTCTGCCGCGCACGACGCACTCGTGACGGCCGACGTCGAGCGTGACGTCTCCCTCCGCCAGCACCTCGTTCGCCGAGGCATCGACCCGGAGCCGGTCGAGGAGGCTCGTCGGGGGTGGGGAGGCAGCCTCGTCGGCGGCCGCGGCGGAACGCGGCGCCGGCTGTGTCGGGATCGTGCGGATCGCGCCGGTCGTCTGCCCCTCGTGCCGCCGCAGCACGGCCCGCATGCGCGATACGAGCTCCCGAAAGCGGTACGGCTTGGACACGTAGTCGTCCGCACCGACCTCCAAGCCGACCACCGTGTCGAGCTCGGTCGTCTTCGCGGTCACCATGATTATCGGCACCGTCGATCGAGCCCGGATGGCACGGCAGACGTCTATGCCGGACATCCGCGGGAGCATGACGTCGAGGAGCACGAGATCGGGGCTGTCCTGCTCGAAACGTTCCATCGCTTCGACGCCGTCCCGGGCGATCGAGATCTCGAAGCCCTCGCGTTCCAAGCTCACAACCAGTGCTTCAACGAACGACTCCGAATCCTCCACGATCAGCACTCGGGTGGGCGCCGCTGTGGTGGTGGTCATCGATCAGCTCGTCCTCGGCTTCAGCGGCAGGCGGAAGATGAACGTGGAGCCTTCGCCCTCGCGCGACTCGACCTGCACACTTCCCTGGTGGTTTGCGGCCACATGGCGGACGATAGCGAGGCCGAGCCCGGTTCCGCCCGTCGAGCGCCCGCGGCCGGGGTCCACCCGGTAGAAGCGCTCGAAGATCCGCTCGAGATCCCGTGCCGGGATGCCGAGTCCGGTGTCGGTCACCCGCACGACTGCTGCCTCTCCCTCCCTGGCGCCGGTCATCGTCACCTTGCTGTGCTCGTACGAGAACTTCACGGCGTTCTCGAGGAGGTTGTAGATGGCCGAGGTGAGCTGCCGCCGGTCGCCGATCAGCATGAGCTCGGGTGACGGCTCGTCCACGACGAGCTCGACATCGTTCTGCTCCGCGGCGGACCTGACGCGCTCCACCGCCTCGGCCATCACGAGGTTGAGTGGCACCGGCTCGCGTGGTGGCGAGGACTCGTTCTCGATCCGCGAGAGGTCGATGAGGTCGTCGATGACCCGACTGATCCGGAAGGCCTCATGGTGGATCCGCTGAGCGAGGCGGCGCGCAACCTGCGGCTCGGTCTCCCCGAGGAGTGTCTCGGCGAGGAGTCCGAGCGCTCCCATCGGGGTCTTGAGCTCGTGGGACACGTTGGCGACGAAGTCCCGACGCACCTCCTCCAGCCGGCGGTGCTCGCTGATGTCCTCGATGACCGCGATCGTGCCGAGCGAGCGGGAGCCGTTGTCGATGCTCTCCGTCCGGACGGTAAGAGTGCGCCGCGGTGGGCCGTAGAGCTCGATCGTGCGCTCCTCCGAGCCTCCGAGCGGCGTCGTCTCGAGCAGCTCCTCGACCGCCTGAGCCGCGATGGCGTCTCCGTGGCGCCCGCTCATGAGCGCCGCAGCGCGGTGGTTGGAGAAGACGGTGTCCCCCGACTCGTCGACGATCACGACGGCAAGGTGGAGCGCGTCGAGCGCACGCCGGAGCCGGATCGTCTCGGAGGTCGTCTCGGTCACTGCTTCCGCCGCGGCGTCTGTCGCCCGCTCGAGGTGAGCGAGCGATTCCTCGAGGTTCCGGCTCTCAAGGGGGGTGTCGGACCCGAGGCGAGTGGCGACCACACCGAGGCGCTGCCGGAGTGCGCGGCGCCCACGCCGCGGGCTCAGCCAGGCGACGAGACCGAGGAGTATCACCGCACCGCCACCCGCCAGCACGATGTCGAGCACGGTCACGTGCACGACTGTTCTCACTCCAACAGCCTGTCACGCCGGCGCAACCTTCGTGTACGATCAAGCACTTCTCGGTCGTAGATCGACCCGCCGAACCCGCTCGCCGTTCACCGGCATGCACCCGGAGGTCGATCCAATGACCGGCTCTGCTTCGCTGCTCGCGTCTTCTCCTCACCTCATCGCGGGCATCGTCTCGCTCCATCCGAATGCCGGCAACTTGCCCGGCGGAGCCGAGCTCGAGCGCCTGGCCGGCGGTCTCGGCTTCTGGGCACTCATGGCGTCGCTCGTCGGTCTCGTCCTCGGGGCGGCGGCCTGGGCGCTCGGGAGCCACACCAACAACTACCAATACTCGTCATCCGGGCGGCGTGCTGTCCTCGTCTCCGCACTGGCCGCCCTCGTCGTCGGGGCCGCCCCTGAAGTCATCAACTTCCTGTTCGGTGCCGGGAAGGCGATGAGGTGACTGCGGGGGTGCCGATGGCGTTCGCCCGTTTCGGCTTGCCCGACTTCGGCATCGGGTCAGGGATCGCGAAGCTGCTCCGTCACGCCGCCCGAAGCATGGTGCAGCTGTGGTTCGACGCTGCGGTGCACTTCGTCGCCCGCATGGACGTGTCGGCGATCGAGGGTGTCTGGCATGCGGTCGACGCCACGACCGAGCCGGTCATGTCCGGTGCCGCCTGGAAGGCCGAGTTCAGGACGATGTCCGTCCTGGCGGCTGCGGTGATGCTGCCATTGCTGTGCGTCGCGGCACTGCAGGCCGTCGCCCGGCAGGATCCCTCCGGCCTCGTGCGCACCGCGTTCATCCGCGTCCCGCTCGCCCTGTTGCTCACAGGCGCTGTAGTCGGGCTCGTATCTCTCGGGATCCAGGTGACCGACGGCGCGTGCGCTGCTCTCATGTCGGGTGCGGCTTCGCAGCTCCACCACTTCTTCGTTGTCCTGAACAGGGACCTGTCCGCTACGAGCCTCCAGATGCTCGCCTTCAACTTCATGGCCCTTGTCGTTG
>JAKCCH010000107.1 GCA_021838945.1 Actinomycetes bacterium | reverse complement strand
TCGCCGCGTCCGCGTCGGGACGTTTCCGGACGCGATCGCCGTCAACCCGGCCGGCACCATGGCCTACGTCGCGAATTACTCCTCCAACGACGTGACGCCCATCGATCTCGCCACGGACCGCGCCGGCCTTTCCATCCCTGCCGGGATCGGCCCCGCCGGGATCGCCATCTCGCCGGACGGGAAGACGGCCTACGTCACCGATGACGGCTCCTCCTCAACCCTCGGCGACACGGTCACGCCGATCAACCTGACGACGGACAAGCCGGGAAGGCCGATCCGGGTCGGCAGCGGACCGCAGGGGATCGTGATCACTCCGGACGGTTCGATGGCCTACGTAGCCGATGCCGGAGCCATCGTCACCGGGCAGTCCGGGCCGATCGGCGACACCGTGACGCCGATCAACCTCGCGTCAGGCAAGGCGGAGGCCCCGATCAAGGTGGGCAACGGCCCGACCGGTATGGCAATCACGCCGGACGGGAGCACGGTCTTCGTGACGAACCTCAACTCAGGCAGCGTCAGCCCGATCTCGACCGCCGCCAACACCGCCGGCTTCCCCATCACCGTGAAGGGCGGCCCTGTGGCCGTTGCCGTCGCGAAGGGTGACGCCTGGGTCGTCGACACGCCTTCGAGCTCGTACTCCGGCTCGAATGTGACTCCGATCTCGATCAACACCGATCGGGCCGGCAGCCCGATCGCCGTCCCGAAGGGCGCTCAGGCGATCGCCGTCACGCCGAGTGGCAAGCAGGTGTGGGTGGCGTGCCTCGATTCGAACCTCATCGTGTCCATCGACCTCCGGGCAAGACGGGCGGGACGCCGCATCGCGATCGGAGGCGGCCCGTTCGCCCTCGCCATCGTGCAGCAGTCCCAGGGCAACACGGCCCCGTCCACCCCACCCACCACAACCCACAAGAAGAAGAAGAAGAGCAGCTAGCCGGGCACCCAGCGGACCGAGCCGAACCGGTAGCCGACCGACCGGACGGTCTCGATGAGGTTCGCGTGCTCCTCGCCGAGCTTGGCCCGGAGCCGCCTGATGTGGACGTCCACCGTTCGGGCGCCGCCGAAGTACTCGTAACCCCACACCCGCGACAGGAGGACCTCGCGGGTGAACACCTTCCCGGGGTGCGAAGCGAGGAAGCGCAACAACTCGTACTCCATGAACGTGAGGTCGAGCGGCCGCCCGACGAGGGCGGCCTGGTACGTCTCGAGGTTGAGCGCGAGCGGACCGTAGACGATCAGGTCGTGCTGCTTGCCTCGGCCGGTCCGGTGGAACAGGTGCGCCAGCCGAGCCCCGACCTCGGCTACCGACGCTCCGACCACCACGAAGTCGTCGAAGAGATCCTCACGCAGGTCGAGCTCGCCGAGCTCGGCCTTCTCGACGACGAGCAACAAGGGTGAGAGCGGCGACTCTCGCTTCCTCAGTGAGCGGCACAGCGAGTAGCCCTCCTCCCCTTCGCCGCCCGCCACGACGACCGCTCCTGCCCACCCGTCCTCCGGCTCCAGCCTGCTCGCCATGCTCGAGTCTGCGACGGCATGCCAGGGGTAGGCAGCGGCGTCGAGCACGCCCGCCAGCCAACCAGGCGGCGGATCCGGGAAGACGAGGAGCGCCTCCATTAGCGCCTTCTCTTCACAGGGCCGGCAGGTACCGGGAGAGCTCGAAGGGCGTGACCTCCCGCTTGTACTCGGCCCACTCCGCCTGCTTGTTGCGGAGGAACCACTCGAAGACGTGCTCACCGAGCGTCTCGGCGACGAGCTCGGACCGCTCCATGACCGCGAGCGCCTCGGCGAGCGAGGTCGGCAGCGGCCGGATGCCCTCCGATGCCAGCTCCTCGGGTGTCAGCGAGAAGAGGTTGGACGACGCCTCCGGTGGCAGCTCGGCTTTGGAGTCGATGCCGGCAAGCCCGGCAGCCAGGACGACGGCGAACGTGAGGTACGGGTTGCAGGCCGGGTCCGGCGATCGGTATTCGACGCGGGTGGACTCGGCGCGGCCGCGCTTCGCGATGGGGACGCGGATCAGCGCGGAGCGGTTGTTGTACGCCCACGAGACGTGGACCGGCGCCTCGTAGCCCACGACGAGGCGCTTGTAGGAATTCACCCACTGGTTCGTGACTGCCGTGATCTCGGGCGCGTGCTCGAGCAGGCCGGCGATGAACTGCCGGGCAAGCGTCGACAGCCCGTGCTCGTCTCCGGGGTCGTTGAAGACGTTGCGGTCGCCTTCGAAGAGGGAGAAGTGGGTGTGCATGCCCGAGCCCTGGACGCCCGACAGGGGCTTGGGCATGAAGCTCGCGTAGACGCCCTCCTCCTGCGCGATCTCCTTCACGACGAGACGGACGGTCATGACCGTGTCGGCCATCGTGAGGGCGTCGGTGTAGCGCAAGTCGATCTCGTGCTGGCTCGGCGCGTCCTCGTGCTGGGCGTACTCGACCGGGATGCCCATGTCCTCGAGCGTGAGGACCGTCCTCTTACGCAGGTCCGAGGCAAGGTCGGCGACGGTGAGCTCGAAGTAGGAGCCTCCGTCGAGAGGCGTCGGTGGGGCGCTCGTGTCCGAGGAGGCGAAGTAGAAGTACTCGATCTCGGGGGCTGCATAGAACGAGTAGCCGAGCCCGTGCGCCCGCTCGAGCGTGCGGCGGAGCACCTGGCGCGGGCAGCCCTCGAACGGCGACCCGTCGAGGTTGAGGATGTCGCAGAACACGCGGGCGACTGACGACCCGTCATCACGCCGGCCGGCCCGAAGCGGGAGGATCTGGAAGGTCTTGGGGTCGGGTTTCGCGAGGACGTCCGACTCCTGTACCCGGCTGAACCCGTCGATCGCCGACCCGTCGAAGGTCATGCCCTCGTCGAGGGCGTTCTCGAGCTCTGCCGGCGTGATCGAGAAGGACTTCGGGATGCCGAGGACGTCCGTGAACCACAACTGGACGAAACGCACCCCGCGTTCCTCCACCGTCCTCAACACGTACTCCCGCTGGCTCTGCATGGACCAATCCTCGCAGGCCAGCGCCGCGCGCGCCTACCTGGGAGGAAGCACCCGGCGGCATGTTCACGCGCCGTTCACGCTCGGGCAACACGGGAGCAATCAGAGTCTGCAAACCTCGCTGTGGCACACTCGGGCGCCCGCGCCCATCATGGGAGAGATCGCGCGAACGCGTACAAGGAGGAGACGTGGAGGACCGGACCGCGGCTGAGGTCGTCGAGCTCGTGAGGAACGAAGGGGTCGAGATCGTCGACTTCCGTTTCTGCGACCTGCCGGGACTGATGCAGCACTTCTCGGTGCCGGCTCACGAGCTGTCGGAGGACGGTTTCGTCGACGGGTACGGGTTCGACGGCTCGTCCATCAGAGGCTTCCAGGAGATCCAGGAGTCCGACATGCTCCTCCTCCCCGACCCGGCGACGGCCGTCATCGACCCCTTCCGCCAGCACAAGACGCTCAACATCAACTGCTTCGTGCACGACCCGGTGACCGGGGAGAGCTATTCACGCGATCCGCGCTACATCGCTCTCAAGGCCGAGCGCTACCTCTCCACGACCGGGATCGCAGACACGGTGTACTTCGGCCCGGAGGCGGAGTTCTTCATCTTCGATGACGTCCGGTACTCCCAGGACCAGCGCTCCGCCTTCTACCAGGTCGACTCGATCGAGGGCGCCTGGAACACGGCCAAGGACGAGAAGCCGAACCTCGGCTACAAGCCCCGGTACAAGGAGGGGTACTTCCCGGTGCCGCCGGCCGACCACTTCCAGGACCTCCGCTCGGAGATGGTCCTCACGATGGAGCGCCTCGGCATCGAGATCGAGGTGCAGCACCACGAGGTGGGCACCGGGGGGCAGGCGGAGATCGACATGCGCTTCGACACGTTGCTGCGCATGGCCGACAAGCTGATGCTCTACAAGTACGTGGTGAAGAACGTCGCCCGCAACGCCGGCTACACGGCCACGTTCATGCCGAAGCCGCTCTTCCAGGACAACGGTTCGGGCATGCACTGCCACCAGTCCCTGTGGCGAGGCGGCGAGCCCCTCTTCTACGCCGAGACGGGGTACGCCGGCCTGTCCGACGTCGGCCGGTGGTACATCGGCGGACTCCTCGAGCACGCTCAGGCCGTCCTCGCCTTCGCTGCCCCGACCACCAACTCCTACAAGCGGCTCGTGCCCGGCTACGAAGCTCCCGTCAACCTCGTGTACTCCCAGCGCAACCGGTCCGCTGCCTGCCGGATCCCGATCTACTCGAAGAGCCCGAAGGCCAAGCGGGTCGAGTTCCGGTGCCCGGATCCGTCGGCGAACCCCTACATCGCCTTCGCTGCGATGTTGATGGCCGGGCTCGACGGCGTGGCGAACCGGATCGAGCCGCCGGCACCGGTCGACAAGGACCTGTACGACCTGCCTCCCGAGGAGCTGGCGCAGGTACCGCAGGTGCCGGCGTCACTGGACGAGGCCCTGGCTGCGCTCGAGGCGGATTCCGACTTCTTGAAGGCCGGCGGCGTGTTCACCGACGACCTCATCGAGACGTGGATCTCCTACAAGCGCCTGAACGAGATCGACGCCGTGCGCCTGCGTCCCCACCCGTGGGAGTTCCAGCTCTACTACGACATCTAGGGACGGATCGGAGAGCCCCGGGGGCGAGGTCGTAAAGTCCTGGCCCCTCGTTACCGATAATTTCGTCAGTACGGGAGACGGCATCGAGCTCGAGCCGTCTCTCTCCAGGGCTCAGCGAGGGAGTCCGGATGACAACCGGCGATGGAGCCGGGGACGCGGGGGCAGCTAGGTGTCACGGCATGCAACGGTCGGAGTCGCGCTCCAGCCCGTGATGGATCTGAGTGACGGGCGCGTCGTCGCCTACGACGCCCTGCCGCGCTGGGCCGGTGGCTCTCCACGAGCCGCCGACCTGCTCGACGCCGCGCTTCGGCGGGCGGCCGAGCTCGGCTCGCCACCGGTGCTCGTCCATGTCGATCCGAGCCTGCTGGTCGATCCCGCCTTCGGCCCGATCTCGCACCTCCGGTCGGCGAGGTGCTCTCCCTCCGAGGTGATCTGGATGCTCCCGGACCCCCGGCATCACCCGGCGGGAGGCATCGCCGCCCGCCGGCGCTACGCCACGACGCTGCTCGAAGAGGGCTACCGCTCCGGCCTGGACGGGCTCGCTCCACTCACGGTCTCGTGGAGGGAGGTGGTGGAGGCGAGGCCCGCGTTCCTCGTCTTGGACCCGCAGGCGATCCGAGAGCTGGAGGACGAGTCCACCAAGGCAGCGCTCGCCGGCCTCCTCGCCTTCTCAGGTCGCATCGGCGCGCGGCTCGTCGCGAAGGGGGTCGACAGCGCCGCGACGGCGCAGATGCTCATGGACGTCGGGATCTTCTACGGGATCGGCGACCGCCTCCACGAACCGGTCGTGCTCGAGGGGAGCCCAGCCCTCGAGGGGGACCTCGTCGTGCGATCGTCCTGGTTCAAGGGGCGGGCCGTTCGGAACCTCTCGGCGGCGAAGGACGAGGCCGGCGTGCACCTCGTCCCGGAAGCGACGCGGCCTCAGGTCATAGACGACCGCCACATGGCCGCCCTGCTGGCACAGTGGTTCGGGCAGCTGTCGGACGCCCCCGACCCGGACTCCGTGCTCCAAGCTCTCGCGGACATCGTGCCGCAGGTCGTCGAGTTCGACCGCATGGCCGTCTTCGAGGCGGACTGGGACCGCTACGTCCTGCGTCCGAGGGTGTTGATCGGCGAGGTGCTCCAGCCGCTCACCGATGTGACCTACACGCTCAACCTAGGCATCACCGGATGGGCGTTCCTCCGTGGCGAGCCCTACCGGTGCGCTCGGACGGGAGAGCACCCGGAGGCGGCGCCGATCCCCGGTCAAAAGGAGGCGGACGAGTCGCTCCTCGTCATCCCGCTGATCTCGAGCGATCGACGGCTCGGAGTCCTCGACCTGTGGCGGGACGGGACGGACCAGTTCTCCGAGCACGACCTCGAGCGGGCGGCTCTCATCGGCAAGCTGGGTGCTGACGCGTGGCGGGCGGCAGCCCAGCGGGCAGAGCTCGCCGCCCGGGTCGTGACCGACACCGCCACCGGGCTCCTCAACAAGCGCTGGTGGGAGGAGCTCGCTCCACGAGAAGCTGCGCAGGCGCTGCGATCGAAGAGCACGATCGCAGTCCTCCTCCTCGACCTCGACACCTTCAAGCAGGTGAACGACTCCTACGGCCACGGACAGGGCGACGTCGTGTTGAACCGAGTCGCGCGCACCTTGAGCGGTGCCGTGCGGTCCGGTGACGCCGTGGTCCGCTACGGCGGCGACGAGTTCGTGCTGCTGCTGCGCGACTGCGACGAGGGCGGTGCGGTCGAAGTCGCGTCCGAGGTACGCCGCGCCCTGAGCAGGGTCACGAGGGCTCCCGGAGATCCCACGCCGATCACCGCCTCGATCGGGCTGGCGCTGTTCCCGGAGCACGGCACGACCCTCGAGGACGTGGTCGCGCACGCTGATGTCGCGATGTACCGGGCGAAGGCACGCGGGCGCGACCAGGTCGCGCTCTACTCGGAAGGGTCCTGGCCCACCTCTCGCCCGAGGCAACGCCCATCGGGCAGACTCCTGCCGATGACCGATGAAACCGGCACAGCCGGCAGGCAGCCGATCCATGTCTACGGCACCCAGTGGTGTGGGGACTGCAAGCGCGCGAAGCAGTTCTTCGGGGAACAGCGCGTGCATTACCGGTTCACCGACGTGGACGCGGACCCCGACGCGCTCGCCTATGTCGAGCAGGTCAACGGCGGAAAGCGCATCATCCCCGTCATCCTCTTCCCCGACGGCTCCACGCTCGTCGAGCCTTCGAACGCGCAGCTGGCGTCGAAGCTCGGTATCGCGACGTCGGCGAGTCGGACGTTCTACGACCTCATCGTCATCGGCAGCGGTCCGTGCGGGCTGACCGCAGCGCTCTACGCCGCGCGCGAAGGGATCGAGACGCTCGTGGTGGAGCGGGGCGGCGTTGGCGGCCAGGCCGGCGTCACCGAACGGCTGGACAACTTCCCGGGCTTCCCCGAAGGTGTCACAGGCTCCGAGTTCGCGGAGCGGTTGCGGAGGCAGGCGGAGCGTTTCGGCGTCGAGATCCTCGCCGCGCAAGAGGTGACGGGAATCGACATCGACGGGATGTTCCGCAAGGTCACGACCGCCGACGGCTCCGAGTACTGCTCCTATGCGGTGCTGCTGGCTCTCGGGTCGACCTACCGCCGCCTCGGCGTACCGGGTGAGGACGACTTCATCGGGGCGGGCGTGCACTTCTGTGCCACCTGCGACGGAGCGTTCTACCGCGGCCAGGAGGTGCTCGTGGTGGGTGGGGGCAACTCAGCCGGTGAAGAGGGGCTGTTCCTCACGAAGTTCGCGAGCCATGTCACGATCGCGACCCGTGATCCCGAGCTGACGGCGAGCAAGGTCGTCATCGAGAAGGTCGAGGAGCACCAGAGCGTCGACGTGCTCACGAACGTGAACACGGTCGAGCTGAAGGGGGAGGGCCACCTCGAGACGGTGGTCATGGAGAGCTCCACCACCGGCGAGCGCTTCGAGTTGCACCCCGCCGCAATGTTCGTCTTCATCGGCCTGTCGCCGAACAGCGCCGTGGTGGGCGACGTGGTGGAGCAGGACGGGCAGGGTTTCGTCGTGACCGATGCGGGGATGCAGACGTCAGTGCCGGGAGTGTTCGCTGCCGGCGACGTCCGCTCGGGCAGCACAAAGCAAGCGGCTTCTGCCGCGGGCGAGGGCGCGGCGGCGGCGATCGCGATCCGGCGCTATCTCGAGCCGCTCGCCGGCGGGATGGCAGATCCCCAGATGGTGGAAAGGACGGCGATGCCAGCCGTGATGGACGTATGAGACAGCTGATGCCGCAGCTGCTCACGAGGGAGCAGGCCCGCGCGGCCGGCGCCGGCCTTGCGGCGATGCGGATCGGGATCGGCGTGCTCGCATGGGCGGCGCCGGCAGTGGCGATCCGCCCGTGGGCGGGTGCGACCGCCGCCGGGGACCCCGGTGGGAGGTTGCTCGGACGTTCGCTCGGGATCAGGGACATCGCCCTCGGCACCGGCGTCCTCCTCGCGAAGCGGCACGACGTGCCCGTCCGGGGGTGGATCGAGGCGGGCGGCCTCTCCGACACCGGCGACCTCGCCGCCACGCTTCTCGCGTTCGCGAAGCTGCCGAAGCTCACGCGCTGGGGTGTCCTCGCCATGACGGCTGGAGCGGTCGTCGCAGGTGGACTGATCGCGCCCTGCATCGACCTCGACCCGCCCCGCAAGAGTGGTCGCACCGCCGCGGGCTCGTAGGCTGCGGGCCTCATGACCGACATCGGAGAAGCCGTCGTCGAGCAGGAGGCGGCACAGGACGCCCAGGCGGTGACGAGGGAATACCGGCAGTTCCGTCTTGCCTTGCCTCCCAACGGAACCGAGATCGTGCTCGTTCGGCACGGCGAGACCATCCCCATGATCCCGGGCCGCCCGTTCGATCTCCTCGACGGGCAGGGTGATCCCGGGCTCGCCGCAGAAGGCGACGAGCAAGCTCTTCACGTGGCGGAGCGCCTCGCAGGCGAGGACATCGGCGCCGTCTACGTCACGACCATGAGGCGCACCCGCGAGACCGCCGGGCCCTTGGCGGAGCGACTCGGCCTGACACCGGTCGTGTGCGCCGACCTGCGGGAGGTGCACCTCGGCGAATGGGAAGGTGGCCTGTATCGCCAACACATGGCGGAGGGCCACGCCCTGTCGATCGAGCTCTTGCGCGAGGAGCGCTGGGACGT
>JAKCCH010000106.1 GCA_021838945.1 Actinomycetes bacterium | reverse complement strand
AAGCAGCTGCCCGAAGCTCGCCTGCGGCACGATCGGCGGCAGCAGGTGGAACTGCTCGGAGAGCAGGACGACGAGGATCAGGCCGAGCCAGAACACGGGCATCGAGTAGAAGAGGAAGCCGAAGCCCGTGGCGAGGTAGTCGAAGAACTTGTTCCGGCGCACCGCCTGCGCGAGGCCGACAGGCACGGCGATGAGGATCGCCAGCAGGTTGGCGAGCCCGACGAGCAAGGCCGTGCCGGGCAGCCGGGCGGCGATGACCGACGACACCTGTTGGTTCAACTTGACCGAGAAGCCGAGGTTCCCGCGGAGCACCTCCGACAGCCACACGAAGTACTGGATGACGAGGGGTTTGTCGTAGCCGTACTCCGCGTTGAAGGCGCGGACGTCCTGAGGCGTCGCCCTCGGACCGAGCAGTGCACGTGCCGGCCCACCGGGCAGGAGGTGGATCATCACGAAGACGATGATGCTCACCCCGAACAGCACGATGACTGCGTGGAGGATCCGAGCGAGGGTGTACTTCAGCATCGGGGCCCTACCGCGAGAAGTACCAGTCCTCGGGTGTCAGCGACAGCCCGTCAGCCGGTTGGGGCACTGTGCCGTGCAACCTCGTGCTGATCGCCGACACCTGGTACGGACTGAGTGGCATGAAGAGCATCGGCACCTGCAGGGCCGTGTACTTCTCCCAGGTGAGCAGGGGCTGGAGACCCGGCCGGTTGGTCGTCGCCTTGACGAGGCGGTCCATCGTCTCGTTCGAGTAGCTGCCGAAGTTGCCGACCGCCCCGGTCGAGAAGGCGACTTCCCCGCTCGGGTAGTTGTCGGGCGAGAACTCCCAGCCGTTTCCCCAGTAGGCCATCTGCCACTTGCAGCTTGCCTGGCTCGCCGAGCAGGGCACGGCCGTCGAGTAGACGGTCCCGGCCGGAGCCTGGCTCAGATGTAGGGCGATGCCCGCCTGCAGGAGCGACGACTGGAAAGCCCGCATCTCGGCGTCAACGGTGACGATGCCCGAGGCGTACACGAGGTTGAAGCTGAGCGAGGCACCGCGGGCGACACCTGCTCCGCACTCGTTCGCTCCGCTGCCAGGCCGTGTGCACACCCGCACCCCGCTGCTGCTCACAGTCCATCCGTGGTCGGAGAGCAGTGCCTCGGCAGCCTTCAGGTTGTAGCCGAGCGGTCCGCGGGCGACGCTCGGATCGACGTACGGGTTCGAAGGGCCGTTCGGCACGGGCCCGTAGTCGGGGATGCCGTAACCGGAAAGGATGGCCGAGATGTACTGCGGCTCGTCGATGAGGCGCTGCACGGCCTGGCGTAGGTAGGTCTGCTTGAAGATCGGGCCGACGGTCGGGTTGTTGAAGTTGATCGGGAGGATGTTCATCGACCACAGGTACCAGGGAACGACGTCGTATCCGCTGCTCACGATCTGGCTGCGCTGGGCGATGTCGGTCACCGGCACGTAGCCGTAGGTGAGCGCGCCGGACCGGAGGTCGTTGTACTCCGCCGACTCGGAGGTGAACGGCTGCTCGATGAACTTCGCGAGTCGAGGCTTCACCGGCCCGGAGTACTTCTTGTTGGGCACGAAGACGGCGTACCCGTCGGCGTTGAATTGGGAGAGGTGCCAGGGGCCGTCCACGACCTGCCAGAGCGAGTTGGTGGCGTAGGTGCTGAGGCTGCGGGACTGAGCGTCGAGGAACTTGTAGACCGCGTGGGCACCGGCAGTGGTCTCGTCGTAATTGCCGACCTTGCCGCTCGAGGACGTCTTGTCCCACGCCTGCTGGGGAAGAGGGATGAGCTGCGAGAGCTCGTTGAAGGTGAACCACGTCGGGTTCACTGGTGCGTTCAGGTCAAGGACGATCGTCGCGTTGCCCTTCGTCGAGACGCTCGTCACATCGTCGGGGAAGAAGCCGGGCACGTACTCGCCCCAGTTGTCTCGGTTCGCCTTCAAGAGGTTGAGCCAGAAGACGACGTCCCGCACGGTCACGGGTGAACCGTCGGACCAACGCCAGTGCTTGAGGGTCATCGAGACGGTCCTGTCGCCGTTGCTGTACACGGGAGGGAGGGCGAGGCTGAGCGGCTGGTTCAGCACGACCCGGCTGCCGTTGCCGAACCAGTAGAGGGGGCGCCACATCAGGTACTGGAACTGGTTGATGTTGCTCGTGTTGAAGTACTGGAGGGCGTCGAGCGGGAAGATGTAGTTCGGCGGAGCGCCTGCCGACTCGGCGAAGGTGACCGTGCCGCCTGACGCCGGCGTCTTCCCTGCCTGCCCGCCCCCGCTTCCCGAAGTCGCGCTCGTGCAGGCGGCAAGGGCGAGCGAGGCCGCGGCCGCCAGGACTGCGGCACGCATGAACCGTCTTGTTTTCACAGCTCCTCCTAGGACGACGACTGCGCCGGCACCTCAGCGCGGCGAGCGGGTGCGGGTTCGGGAGAATGCGACTTTGCGAGCAGTGCGAGCAGCTCGTAGACGACGTTGGCGGCCGCCACCGAGGTGATCTCGGCATGGTCGAAGGGAGGCGAGACCTCGACGACGTCGGCGCCGACGAGGTTGGTGTCGCTCATCCGGCGGAGGATCCCGAGCAGCTCACGGCTCGTGAGGCCTCCCGCCTCGGGCGTGCCCGTTGCGGGGGCATGCGCCGGGTCGAGGACGTCGATGTCGATCGAGACGTACAGCGGCGCACTGCCCACCCGCGAGACGATGACGTCCGCCACTCCGCCGATGCCGAGCGAGTCGAGGTCCATAGCGGAGATCGTGCGGAACCCCATCTCTTCGTCCTCGGGCAGGTCGTCTCGGCCGTACAGAGAGCCGCGGATCCCGATGTGCATCGTGTGGTCGTCGAGGAGCAGACCCTCCTCGCGGGCGCGGCGAAACGGCGTCCCGTGCGTGATCGGGGCGTCGAAATAGGTGTCCCAGGTGTCGAGGTGGGCGTCGAAGTGCACGAGGGCGACGGGACCGTGACGGCTGGCGAGCGCCCGCAGCAGCGGGAGTGCGATCGTGTGGTCCCCTCCGATGGTGACGATCCTGCCGACTCGCTCCTGCAGCGAACGCGCCGTCTGCTCGATGGCGTCCACCGCCGAGTCGATGTTGAACGGTGTGCAGGGGACGTCGCCTGCATCCACGACCTGCTGGACGTCGAAGGGCTCGGTGTCGAGACCGGGATGGTAGGGGCGGAGGAGCTTCGATGCCGCTCGCACCGCCTGTGGACCGAAGCGGGCCCCAGGGCGGTAGCTCGTCCCGCCATCGAACGGGACGCCGAGCACTGCCACGTCTGCCGTGCCGACGACACCGAGCTCGGGCAGCCGCGCGAAGGTCGATGGTCCCGCGAAGCGCGGGACGAGGGCTGCATCGACTGGGCCGATGTTCACCGCTCCGTTTGACTCTGCCACGACTCCCCTCCTGTTGCGGCGATGGAAACGTGGTGCGACCCACCGCACATAAGCTGTCCCCTGCTCGATCGGCTGGGCCGTGGGACCGTCACGGTGTAGTGGTGCCGATCGATTGTTTAGCTTCACAGAACGACGGTCGCGTGTCAACAGAGGGAGACGTCATGGCGCAACGGTCGGGAGTTCCACCAGAGGGGGTGCTTCGACGGCGGCCGACGGCAGCCCGGCACTCTGGGGCGCCGATCGACGCAGAAGCTGCGATGCGAATCGGCCCGCGTCTTCGCGAAGCTCGGCGCCAGCGGGGACTCTCCCTCGAACAGCTCGCCGAGGCCACCTCGCTCACCAAGGGGTTCATCAGCCAGCTCGAGCGCGACATCGCGTCTGCGTCGGTCGCCTCGCTGATCCGGATCTGCGCAACGCTCGGGATCGAGATCGGCTCGCTCTTCCAGTCCGTCCGGACGGACCTCATCCGTCGGGACGAAGCGCCCCGGATCAACTTCGGCGGGGAGCGCGTGCGGGAGTACCTCGTCACGCCCACCAGCAGCCGCGACGTGCAGATCATCCGCTCGCTGATCGAGCCGGGCGGCGGGAGCGGCGAGGAGCCCTACTCCCTCGACACCAACGCCGAGATCGTCGTCGTCGAGCAGGGCAGCGTCGAGGTGACTGTCGACGGCACCACCCACCGGCTCAACCAGGGTGACACGTTGAGCTTCTCGCCACGTTTCGCTCACCAGTGGCGCAACCCGTCCTCGTCGCGGCGCGCTGTCGTCCTCTGGGTGCTCTCGCCTGCACCGTGGTGATCGGTACACGGCCGGACCTCACCGGCCTCGGTCCCTCGGCGGCCGACCTCAGCCTCGCGCGTCGCTTTTTCGGACAAGACCGGGGTGTCGCGCGGAAGCGCTCGTGAGCACGGGCGAAGAAGGAAGCGCGTCGACGTCGACGACCTCGCCACCTTTCATCACCATGCGGACGTCACGGAGGTTCGCGATCTCCTCGAGTGGATCCGAGCCGACGACGACCATGTCGGCGACCTTCCCCGCCTCGAGCGTGCCGATCTCGCTGTCCATTTGGTACGCCTTGGCGGGAGTGCTCGTCGCGGACTGGATGATCTGCATGTTGGTCATGCCGCGCTGAGACATCGACTGCATGACGAGGAATTGCGCCTCGCCCGAGATCGACTTGTGGCCGCCAAGGCCACCCCAATCAGCGTCGCCGGCGACGTCGGGGTCGAAGACGATGCTGTCCGTGCTGACGAACTGCGGCACGCCTGCCTCGATGAGCCGGACCGAGTTCTCGAGCTCGTAGTTGTACCCCTCCGCTCCGTTGAACCGGTCATCTCCCGGGAAGTCCCGTTGCTCCACGATCCGGAGCTGCTCGTCGGTGAGCGGAGCCCACTGGGTACCGCAGCAGTAGCCGCGTTCGAGCATCAACTCGATCGTCCGGTCGTACAACCTCGACGCGCACGTGAAGGCGACGTGTTGCCCGATGTCGTTTCCCACCTCGACCGCGATGTGCACCGACTCCGCCGACGTCGTATGGGTCTGGACGGTCTTCCCGGCCGCATGAACCGCCTCCACGATGGCACGCTGCTGGTCCGGGCTGAACCTGAGGACTGCCCACTGTCCTGTCGAGCTGTTCACGGGCTCGTCGTCACCGGTCGCGCCGTACTTGACGAAATCGACGCCCTGTTCCACATACCGCGTCATCTGGTCGTAGATCTGAGCCGGGCTCTTCCAGCAGAGGTCCGGTCCACCACCTGCCTCGAACCGGCGGTTCATGCGGTCCTGGAGACCACGTGTGGCCGACGCCATCGCCTCAGGTGTCGTGAAGACGGCGCGGAAGCCGACGATGTTGCCGGCCACCCGGATGCGAGCAGCCACCACCGCGCCCGACTCCGAGCGGTCACGAGCGGCGAGCAACGCGTCGAGCGGACCCATCGTGTCGAACACGGTCGTGAAGCCGCTCGCGAGCAGCACCTGGGCGGCCTCCACCGCCACCTCGTCGAGGCGGTCCTCGTATCTCGCGAGGAATTCGGCGTAGTTCCAGCCTGGCCACGGGACGAGATGCACGTTGCCGTCGATCAACCCGGGAAGCAGGTAGTGGCGCGAGAGATCGATGACGTCGGCCGCCTCGGGGACAGGCACCTCCTGTCGTGTGCCGACGGCGACGATCCGCGAGTCCTCCACGAGCACCACGCCGCCGTCGATCGGATGCTCGCCGGTCGCCGTGATCACCGTCGCCCCGACCAGCGCACGCATCCCGCCGTTCATGCCTTCCGACATCTCGTCCTCCGATGCTCGACTCGCGCTCGCTCACTGCTTCGCCGGGGCGCGCCGGCCGGGTGGACTATAGAGTAAAGGTAAACGCTCGTACAGTATGGGCATCCTTAGTTCGAGGCCCTCGGAGGTCGCACCCGATCGGCACCCGTCAAGGAGCGCCGTTCACCAGCGGAAACGGTGTGGAAGCAGTGACGGGAGAGACCCAGATGTGCCCTTCGCACGGTGCGATGCTCGTCGCGACGAGCAGGTGGTTGTGGGCCCCCGGAAGCGTTATCTCGACGGTGGCGGCCGTCGGGCAGACGGCCGGGTAACCTCCGCCCAGCGTGTCCGAGTACATGAAGTAGAACCGAGCTCGGGCGCCAGGGGCAAGAGCCACCGTCTGTTCGGGCACGACATCGACCACCTCGTAGTGGCCTCGGATCACCGTGGTGGGAAGTGGTTGCCCGTTGGCGCCGAGCAGCTGCAGGCCGGGGTAGCCGAAGAGCGTGCAGGTGACGGTGCCGCCGTTGGTGAGGCCGAAGGCGCCGCCCCGCGATCCTGCCGCCCCGCCGCCCGCGAGGGAGAAGGGCTGCGCCGAGAGAGCCGAGGTACGACAACGTCCAGCCGTCTTGGATGCCCCGGAGCACGGTGAGGGCAAGGTGACGGTTTGACCGGACTGAGAGCCGCTCACCTCGGTGTACTGGAGCTGGTCGTAGACGTCGGCCTGCTCGGACTGCTGGGCGCCTGTGGACGGGTTCGCGAAGGTCACGGTGCAGGTCTCGGGCGCGGTGGCGCTGAGCTCGACTGTGCCTTCGGCTAGCGGAGGACAGCTCGCGGCGGGTCCGCTGCAGGACAGGTCGGTGTAGAACGTGCCGCTGCCCGAGGCGCTTTGGGGACCTGCCGACCAGGTGATCCCCGAGATCCAGTCGTTGTCGTCCCTCTCGATCCTGGCCGGGAACCTCGGCCAGACGAAGAGCTCGCCGGGAAACGGGATCGCGGCGGTGGAGACGAACAGGTCGGGGATCGCCGAGGTGGCAGTCGGTGGCGGCGAAGACGTCACCGACGCGGGCGACGCAGACGACCGCCTGAATCTAGCGTGGAGGCCGACACCTGAAAGCGACATAGCGGTTGCACCGCACGTGTAGCGGTCAGGGGTGGGAGGCGGCGGCTCGGGTGGGGACACGGTCGCCGCACCCAAAGTGGCGGTCTCGGAGAAGCCGGTGTAGTTGACGTAGGAGAACGTGAGGACGCCCGCGCGAGAGCTCACGTGATCGGTGATCGTTCCGCTCTCGGTGACGGTATAGGTCGAAGTGCCGACAGATCCGTGCAAGGGGGCCGCATGTGCGAAGCCGACCGTCTCGGTCCCGCTTGGCGACACCGTCACCGTCTTGCCGGCGAGGCCGTCCATCAGAACCGGCGTTCCCTTGTAGCTGAGGGTATCGGACTCGCCGCGGTCGATCCAGGTTCCGACCAGGCATCGGTCCAGCGCCGTGGTGCCTTTCGCTGTGGACGTCGTGGGTGCCGATCCCGGCGACGAGCCGGCGCATGCCCCGAGGAGCAGCCCGATCACCGCGAGCATGCCTGTGCCGCTGATGCGCCACACCGTGCGCGAGGCTCTCGACTGCCGGAGCCTGCTCCCGGCTCTCGGCAGTCGAGCTGCCGACGACAGCATCTCTGGGGCACTTCTCGCCCTGGCGGCGAAGATGTCCCCTCTCGCCCGCCGATGACGGGCTGGGCGGACGGCACCGGTGCGGTTCATCCCGGGCTCCTTGTCTGCAGGGTCAACGGCGGGCTGGCCAATGGCCACCGTGACTCCACGGTGGCCCCGCTAGCCACCGTGACAGTGCCTCCAAGGCGGCCCCGCGATCTCCCTGGCGACGAGACGTCACGAGTCGAATGGTAGACCTCGACGGGGTTGCACGCGTAGGTGCCGAGAACGCCATCCATGGGTCGTGTGCTGGACTTTGACGTCACCGCCTGATGCAGCGAGCATCCGGGTTGGCCCTCTCGTCACCCGGGCGCGACACCCAAGCGCGCCGACGCGCCCACGAATACGAACGAGCGACGGCCCCGCCCCTGCGCCGGCGAGGGCCGCGCTTCGAAGCTCAGCCGATGATCGTCCCCGCCGCCGTGAACGTGCGCCAGTCCCGCACCGTGATCCCGGCGACCACGATGTCGGTGATGCGGGTCGTCGTGTTCTTCACCGGCTCGACGATGTCGAGGCTCGTGACGACGTAGGTCCCGGGCAGCGGCGCAGCGCCGGTGACCCCGGTGACCGGGTTGAAGCGCTTGTTGACTGTCCCGCCCCCATATTTACAGGCATAGATCCGGTGGTAGAGGTGCCCGGTCGACACGTTGCGCGCATAGAGCAGGAAGTACGGCTCGTTCACGTTGCACTTCCCGCTCTTGTAGGTGAAGCCGATCGTCTTGAGCTGCTTCACCTGCAGGCCCTCGACGCCGAGCACCCGAGCCCCGGCCGGGGTCGTCCCCGACGTCGCCTTGTGGAGCGAGAGCTCCCAGGTGGTGTTGACCTTCACCCAGTTCGAGGTCTCCGACGTCGATCCGACGTAGGCGTCGACCTTCACCGCGAGGGCCGGGCGCGTGGCGACGGAGACGATGGGCGACGACGGCTTCGAGGTGAGCGAGCCGTAGTTGACGGCGTTCCCGAAGTTGTAGACGTGGCCGGTCGCCGTCGTCAGCCAGTAGCCGCGCCCGGTCCGGTCGAGCGACATGCCCGTGATCGGCGCCGGGAGGCGCAATTTGGAGGTGCCGCCGTAATTGTGGGCGTTCCCGAAGGCGGTCACGGCCCCGTTCGACTGCACGATCCAGTAGCCCTGGCCCGACAGCGTGGAGGCGATGGCGACGACGGGCTTGGTCAGCTTGTGGCCGGCGAGCGAACCGCGGAAGGCCGCGTTCCCGAAGTTGTAGACGTTGCCGGCAGAGGTGGCGATCCAGTAGCCGCCGGAGTCAGGGGTCCGCGCGATGCCGACGACGTGGCCGCCGACAGTCCGCGGCTTGCCGTGCCAGCGGGCGTCCCCGAAGTGGTACACGGTGCCGTTCCAGGCTACGAGCCAGTAGCCGAGGCTCGTGCTCGTCGAGGCGATGCCCGCGATCGGCGATGGCACGCTCTTGCCGGCGAGCGATCCGTA
>JAKCCH010000105.1 GCA_021838945.1 Actinomycetes bacterium | reverse complement strand
CGCCCCCGAGGCGGTCGCGACCCTTCGCGCCGAAGGGCTGCGGGCCCGCTGCTTGGAGGACGGGCTCCCCGAGTGGCGCCAGGCCGGCCTCCCCGTCGCTTCCGGCACCGACTCGCTCGGCGGAAGAGGCACGAGCATCCGTCGCCGCTTCCACCACCCGAGCTGACGTCGAAGCGGCCGTCGAGATGCTCGCCGGCGCCCGGGACCTTGTCGCCACCACCTCGTCACCAACCAATCCCACCGCAACTAAAGGAACCCCCTGATGAAGATCCTCGTCGTCTTGAACGACCCGCCCTATGGCACCGAACGCTCCTACAACGGCCTGCGCCTCGCCGGCGCGCTCTCCAAGCGCGACGGTGTCGAGGTGCGGGTCTTCCTCTTCGGCGACGCCGTCGGCTGCGCTCTGAAGAACCAGAAGCTCCCCGACGGCTACTACCACCTCGACCGCATGGTCACCGCCGTCGTCCGCCACGGCGGGGAGATCGGCTGCTGCGGCACGTGCATGGACGCCCGGGGCCTCCCAGACGAGCTGCTCGTCGACGGCGCACGTCGCTCCACCTTGGAGGAGGCGACCGACTGGACGATCTGGGCCGACAAGGTGGTGACGTTCTGATGGACCCCGTGCGCATCGTCATTGTGGGCGGTTCCTTCGGAGGGCTGACCGCCGCCTACGAGCTCCGCCGACGCCTCAACCCCCAGCGCGCCGAGATCACCCTTCTCGCCAAGGACGGCGAGTTCCGCTTCGTCCCCTCCTTCCCCTGGGTGGCGACCGGACGGCGGCGGCTCGAGCAGATCTCCTTCCCGCTCGCCGGTGCGCTCGCCTCGCGCCAGGTCCGCTTCGCGAAAGAGACGGTCACCCACATCGACACCGCCACCAAGGTGGTGGCGACCGACGCCGCCGAACACCCCTACGACTTCCTCGTCGTCGCCACCGGGCACCGCAGCGCCAACGAGGCCGTCTCCGGCCTCGGGCCCTTCGACGGCCCCGGCCACTCGCCGATGTCGGCTGGAGAGACCGAGGAGCTCGCCCAGGCGATCCGGCGGCTCCTCGCCGAGCCGGGACCAGTCGTCATCGGCGCCGCCCCGGGCGCGAGCTGCATCGGACCGGTCTACGAGCTCGCCTTCGAGCTCGACCACCTGCTGCGCCGCCGCGGGCTCCGCCACCAGGTCCCGATAAGCCTGCTCACCCCCGAGCCGTTCCTCGGCCACATGGGCATGGGCGGCGCCGGCACCATCCGCCAGCTCCTCGAGGCCGCCCTCGAAGAGCGAGACATCGCCTATCGCACCTCGGCCGCGATCACGCGGATCAGCGAGGAGTCCGTCGAGACGGCCGACACAGCCCCGACGCCCTCGGTGTGCTCGATCATCATCCCGCCCCTCGCCGGCGTCGAGGCGGTCGCTACGAGCGAAGGACTTGCCAACCCGAAGGGCTTCGTGCCCGTCGACGACCACTACCGCCATGCGGTAGCCGACGGTGTCTACGCCGTCGGCGTCGCCGTCGCCCTCCCCCCGGTCGACGCCACCGCGGTGCCGGTGAACTTCCCGAAGACCGGCCACATGACCGAGCAGATGGCGAAGATCGTCGCCGCCGACCTCGCAGCGCGCCTCGAAGGGCGAGAAGCCCCCACCGCAGAGCTGTCGGCACGCTGCATCCTCGACATGGGCAATCGCGCCGCCTACCTCGCCGTCGACCCTGTCCGCCCGCCACGCAACCGCATCCCGACGGTCTCCGAAGGACGTCCCTGGCTCGTCGCCAAGATGGCGTTCGAGCGCGCCTACCTCGCCTTCGCCCGGCGCGGGAAGTTGGTGCCGACGGCGCTTGGATGGTGAAAGCTGCACGAGCCTGTGCGTGCCGGAAACCCGGAATGGGTCGTGAGCTGCACAAATACTCTCGGACGGGACGGCTCTCGCTCGCGGATGGGAGGTTCGGCCACACCCTCCAGCGTTTCGAGGCCGCTTGATCGGCAGTCGAGGGGCACCCCGTCTACCGACTCCGCCGGCTAACCCCAAAGACTACTTTGACTTCTTGGTGACCCCAAAGTAGTCTTTGGCTGTGGAAATCAGCGACCCGAAGGCGATCAGAGCGCTGGCTCATCCCCTGCGCCTCGACCTCTTGCAGCTGCTCGGCGCCGTCGGGCCGGCGACCGCGGCCGAGTGCGGGCGCGTGCTCGGCGCCTCCCAGGCCAGCTGCTCGTTCCACCTCCGCCAGCTCGCCAGGTACGGCTACGTGGAGGAGGCCGGGCACGGGCACGACCGGCGCGAACGGCGGTGGCGGACCTCGCACCGCCGCCTCTCGGTGCGGACCGCCGCCGCCGGCGACGCCGCGGTCCGGCAAGAGGTCGACCGGGTGGTCGTGGAGCACGAGATGCAGGCGATCCTCGACTATTCACGCCAGCCCGAGGGCGCCAGCCCCGAGTGGCGGCACAAGGCGGGCATCGTCACCGCGATGGCCTTGCTCTCGCCCGACGAGGCCGCAGCTCTGAAGGAGCAGTGGATGGCGCTGCTGGCGCCCTACACCGCCCGCGCCGTCGACGGTCGTCCCGCGCCTGCCGACCGGCGCCCCGTCCGCTACTTCCTGGCGGCGACACCCCTTCCGGGCCCGCAGCCAGACGGCACGGAGGACCTGAACGGTGATTGACCACCACATCGACTTCGGGCGCGCGGCGCCCACCACGACCTCGCTTGAGGTGCGCTGGAACCACGGGGCGCCCTCCCGGCGCCGGGCCGGTGAGCCGCTGGTCCAGGTCCACCGGTGTGAGCCGCACACCGTCATCCTGCGGCAGAGCAAGTCGGTCAGCTACGAGGCGCCATTCATGTACCTGCTGTTCGGCAACGACCGCGCCGTGCTGTTCGACACCGGCGCCACCGCCGACCCCGCCAAGTTTCCGCTGCGTGCCACCGTCGACGAGCTCGTCGACGGATGGCTGACGGAGCACCCGCGCGAGGCCTACGAGCTCGTCGTCGCCCACACCCACGGGCACAACGACCACGTCGCCGCCGACGCGCAGTTCGCCAGACGGCCCGCCACGACGGTGGTCGGCCGCGATCTCGAGGCGGTCCAGCGGTACTTCGGCTTCACCAGCTGGCCGGAGCAGGTCGTGACGCTCGACCTCGGCGGCCGGGTGCTGGAGGTCACCGGCAGCCCCGGCCACCACCGGGCGGCGATCACCGTCTACGACCCGTGGACCGGGTTCCTGCTCACCGGCGACACGGTCCTGCCGGGCCGCCTCTACGCATTCGACTTCCCCGAGTTCCAGGCCAGCCTCGAGCGGATCGTCGCCGTCGCGGAACGGCGCCACGTCACCCACGTCCTCGGCTGCCATGTCGAAATGACGGCCTGCCCCGGCCGCGACTACCCGCTCGGCGCCACCTACCAGCCGCACGAGCGGCCCCTGCAGATGACGGTCGAGCAGTTGCGGGCCGTTCGTGCGGCCGCCGCGACCGCCGCGCGCAGGAAGGGCGCCCACCGCTTCGACCATTTCATCATCTACAACGAGCCCGGTGCGCGAGACCAGCTGAGGCTGGCCGCGCGCGGACTGCTGCACAAGGTGCGACGGCAAGCTCCCTGAGCCCCCCATGGGGCGGCGAGGGCGGCGGCCTGTGGGTGCCGAGGCTGGCATCCATGGCCTGCGACCAACACTTTGACGGCTGGACTCAGCCGCAAAGAGCATCCAGCGATAACCCTCTCGTTCCTCTACCGGGCGTTCTGTCGTGTCCTCCAGCTCGTCCGACTGGCCTGTCGCAGTGATGCAGAGTGCGCTATCGAGGTCGTCATGCTGCACCACGAGGTGGCAGTCCTCCGACCCCAGGTGCGTCGACCGGTGCTGGAGCCGGCGGATCGGGCGGTGATGGCAGGGGTACGACCACAAAATGGGCGTTCGCGGCGTTGCCGCGCGATCCCCTCCTCGAGGCTCCCGGCGGGAATGCAGGGCCCAGCAGCCGATGGGGTCCCGGTTCTTCTTCGATGTCCCGCTGCAGCTGTCGGGGTTCTGGAGCAAAGAGGCGCTGCCTCCCTGCGAGTAGCCGAGGCACCCGATCCCGCCAAGAGCTTCACGCCGGCCGGATCGAGTTGCACCACGGCAGGGGACTTCACCTGCGAGGCCCGCTGGCCCGAGAAACTCGACGCGCTCGATCCTGTCGGGTCGGGGAGGCTGCTGTCCACGCCTTCTCGGTCGATCCACTCTGCGCGGAGTGCTGAGAACGGCCCGTTCGAGTCGGTCTCTGCACAAGCGTCCAGCCGCGCAACAGAGAGAAGAGGCGTAGCGTCTTGGCATGGTCAATGGGCCAGGCGAGGTGAGCCTCGAGCGAGGGACCCTCCTCGGCCGGGGACCGCACGAGGCGGAGCCGCCCTGGGTGCGCGACCCGCGCGCCAGGCGCCACGAGTGGCGGCGCCTCTTCTCCGAGGTGCTCGGCACCTTCTTGCTCGTCGTGGTGGCCGCCGGTGCCCCGGTCGTCGATGCCGTCTCCCACGGCCAGGTCCCCCTCGACGCCCAGGTCGTCGCGCCGGGCCTCATGGTGATGGCGATCATCTACTTCATGGGCATGGTGAGCGGCGCCCACCTGAACCCGGCGGTGACCCTGTCCTTCGCCGCCCGGGGCAACTTCCCTTGGAGCCGGGTTCCGGGCTACGTTTTCGCGCAGCTCATCGGAGCCACCGCTGCGTCGCTCCTCCTGCGAGCGCTCTTCGGCGCCGTCGGCCATCTCGGGGCGACGCTGCCCGGACCGGGCATCTCCTCCGACACGGCGCTCGTCATAGAGGCGCTCCTGACCCTCGGCCTCGTGAGCGTCATCCTCGGAACCGCTTCCGGGGCGCGCAACGTGGGCGCCAACGCCGCGCTCGCCGTCGGCGGCTACATCGCCCTGGCCGGGCTGTGGGCGGCCCCTATCAGCGGGGCGTCAATGAACCCGGCCCGATCCTTCGCCCCGGCGCTCGTCGCCGGCGACTGGAGGAGCTGGTGGGTGTACCTCGCCGGTCCGATCGCCGGTGGCCTGCTCGCCGTCGGTATCGCCTGGATCCTGCGAGGACCTCCCAGCCTGGCCGCCAATATCGCGGCCCAGGGGGAGACCCCCGACGACAACCTCCTCGAGACCCGGTCACCAGGAACAGGAGGGAGCGGCCATGACCAGTGAGCACTGGAAGGAGGAGCCAGAGAAGCAGGACTACCCAGCAGCCCGCAGCTACCTATCCCTCCTAGTCGACCCCAGCGAGGCGAAACAGACCGCCAAGGCGCTCGCGGACGAGTTTGACGCTGCGCAATACAAGGCCAAGGACATCCTCCGGGCGGCCGGCCTCCCTCTCCTGCCGCTCGACGACCCCGAGGTGGCAAAGGACCTAGCGAAGGTGAAGGCCGGCACGAAGCTCTCCCCGGTCCTGCTCGTGCGAGGCGACCCGCTGTGGGTCGCCGACGGCTACCACCGGATCTGCGCCAGCTACCACCTCGACGAGGACGCCGAGATCCCTTGTCGCATCGTCGCGAGGCCACGTGTGAACACCGGGCGAAAACGCACCCGGAAAGCTCCTCGATGACCGCGTCCGCCTCGGCAGCAAGTCGGTCCCGAGGGTTCTCTAGAAACTCGCTGTAATGGACCGCCGAGAGCGGAACCCCCGAGAAGCTCCGTCCCGATGAGAGAAGTCCGCGGTCCCGTCAACCGACGCGCGGGAGCACCTCGAAGTAGCTGCCGCCGGGCGACCGGAGGACGTCGAAGTGACGGTGGTCCAGGCTGGCGATCGTGCGCGTCCGGTACCGCTCGGCCAAGACCACGATCGACGCGTCTGTCACTCCGATCGCCTGGTGCCGGTAGCTGGCGATGACCTCACGGGCGCGGCGAAGCGCCCCCTCGTCGAACGCCGCCAAGTCCCACGCTCCGCCGGCCAGCTCGTCGAGCACGGCCAGCTCGTCCTCCAGCCCGTGTCGAGTGGCGACGAGGTAGTCGAGCTCAGCCACCACGTACGGAGAGACGACCAACGCATCGGCTGCAGCAAGCACCGCTGACACCGCGTCGTGGTCGGGCTCAGAGGCATCGAAGAACGCCAGCCGGGCGCTCGTGTCCACGATGACGGCAGGCACCTTCAGCGCTCCCCGAAGCCGGGAAGCATCTCCTCGGCGACGCGGGCGATCGGCTGCCCGCTCGAGTACAGAGCACCACGAGGACAAGGGCGAACGCTACCGACCGACGCACGGATCGACTTGCGGATGATCTCTGCCTCGGATACCCCGCGTTCCGCAGCAGCCCGCTTGACCGCCGCCTTCAGGTCCTCCGGCAGGTACAGCGTCGTCTTCTACCTCCAGGCACTCCACGAGGGACGACTCACCCCTTACACCGCGGCCAAGATCGAACGCGACGCCGAACAGATTCTTGACGCTCAGCGGCGCATCGCCGCAAGCAAGGCCAAGATCGCCTACGGCACCGACTGCGGGATGTTCCCCTTCAGCCACGGCAACCTCGAGTTCCAGGCCATGGTCAAGGCCGGGCTTGACCCCGCGCGGGTCCTGCGCGCCGCCACCGGGACCGTAGCCGAGCTCCTTGGCCGCAGCGACATCGGCGTCCTCGCGCCCGGCGCGTTCGCCGACATCGTCGCCATGCCCGGCGACCCCATCACTGACATTGCCACCACCACCACGGTCGACTTCGTGATGATCGCCGGACTGCTGAAACGCCAACCACAGCCCGGTCTTTGAAGCAGGGCTGATGTCATGAGGAGGGGAACGAACAGGCCTGGTTCGACGTCAAGTCCGCGAGCCGCTCCTCTTCTCGTCGACATCTGCTTGGTTGGCGTCGCGGATCTTGCGGGTGATCACCTCCAACGCGTCCAGCTCGCGCACCGTGAGACAGGCGGCGAACCTGGCCCGGGCGCTCGGCTCGTGCGCCTTCATCGCCTCGTCAGCTCGCCGACGCCCGAGACTGGTGAGGCGGACCAGCGTTGCCCTCCGGTGGGTCGGGTCGGTCACCCGCTCCACGAGGCCGGCCTCCTCCATCCGGTCGACCAACCGACTGAAGCTGCTCGGCGCGAACAAGACCTGCGCCGCCATGCAGTTCATCCGCACGCCGGAGGGATCGCTGCGAGCCAGGCGGACCAGCGTCTCAAACCACGGCTGGGACAGCCCGGTCTCCGCTTCGATGTCAGCGGCCAGGCCCCGCTGGAGGTAGTTCGCCGCCTCGAACAGAAGACCGGCAGCGCTGAGGAGATCTCGATGCGAGTCCCGACCTCCCGTTTCCACACCAGGAAATATACCAAGTGGAAGTATTGCGTTTGATGCACACGCAAATGTGTAGGTTTCTTCCATCTGGAAGCGTCCCAATCGGAACCAGGAGGAGAGAGCCATGGCCGAGCGGCCCGCAGACATCGTGAGCCCCACCACCGACAGCGTCCTACCCACCAAAGTGACGTCCGCCGACGCTGCTGCGGCGGGCCGCGTCCCCTACGACAAGCCGACGCCGGACAACTCGGTCATGCTCTTCATCGACCATCAGATCGGCCTCATGGTCGGGGTGCGCGACTTCGCCCACCTGGCCACCTACAAGGCGAACGTCGTCGCCCTCGCCAAGATGGCCAAAGCCCTCGGTATCCCGGTGCTGGTGAGCTCGTCGAATGCCCAGTGGCAGAACGGGGACACCCTCCCCGAGCTGAAGGAGATCTTCGCCGAGGATCCCATCTACCGCCGCACCGGGATCATCAACTGCTACGAGGACCCGAGCTTCCGCAGTGCCTTCGAGCAACTGCTCAGCTCGACTGGGCGTACCCACGTCATCATCGCAGGGGTCACCATCGGGACCTGCTGTGCCATGCCTACCTTGTCGATGCTCAATGACGGCTACAAGGTCTTCCCCGTCGTCGACGCCTGTGGGGCGTGGGACGACTACGAGGCCCAAGCCGCCATGTCCCGCATGGCACGGGCCGGAGCCGAACTGGTCACGGTGTTCGCGCTCGGCTGTGAACTGCAGGCGGACTGGAAGCTTCCCTCGGGCAATGCCATGTTCGAGCCCTTCACCGACCAGCTCCCCGAGTACGGCTTCGTCATCCAGAACTTCTGGAACAACGCCAACCAGCGCGCCGTCGCTGACCCGTTCGGCACCGTCAAGTAGCGCTCGCCGTGTCGTCGAGGAGACGGGGTCGCTCGATGACATCCACTTCGGCGCCGCCTCGACGGAGGCTGGTCGGCCGCCGCCCCTCTGGCACCTGGAAGATCCGACGCTGACCAGTGGCCTCGAGATCCTCGGACTCGACGAGCACGACCCTCGAATCGAGACGGATCTCTATCCCCTCCTACGCCAGTTGCGGGCCGGCCTCACCCGGCGCTCGTTCGACGCGCTCATCTCAGAGGGATACGCCCAAGGTCTTGGTGCCGCAGGCATCCCCGCACGGCGCGTCAGTCAAAGGTGGGCTCTCGGGTGCGGGTGCGCTTGATCTCGAAGAATCCGTCGGTGCCGGCGACGAGGAGGACCCCGTCCCAGAGCCGCCCGGCGGCCTCCGCCTTGGGGGCGGGGATGACGACGGGGCCGAAGAAGGCCACCGGCTGGCCGTCGGTGCCCGCCGCGTGGATCACCGGGGTGCCGACGTCTTCGCCGACGGGGTCCATCCCGGCATGGTGGCTGGCCCGTAGCGCCGCGTCGAAGTCGGTGCTCTCGGCGGCATCGGCGAGGGATGCGGGCAGGCCGACCTCATCGAGCGCGTCGAGGTAGAGCTCTCGATCGATGTCGCGATCTTGTGGATGAAGCCGTGTGCCGAGCGCCCCGTAGAGGTCGCGGAGGACCGACGAGCCGTAAGCCTGCTCGGCCGCGATGGCGACGCGCACGGGTCCCCAGCCGACGTCGAGCAGCCGCCGGTAGCGCTCGGGCAGATCATCGCGGCCTTCGTTGAGCACAAGATC
>JAKCCH010000013.1 GCA_021838945.1 Actinomycetes bacterium | reverse complement strand
GTGGGAGGGTGTTCCTCACCTCGCCACGACTGCCGGTCGTAGGAACGGCACTTCCGGCCGATCCGCTCGACCGGGCGCAAGCTAGTGCCGCGCCGTACGCTCGCCGTTCTGCCAGACCGCCCGCGGCTGCAGACCGTAGGACCAGGCGAAGGCGCCTTCGTGGTCGGCATCCCAGGCAACGAGATCTGCCCGGAGACCCGGAGCGACCCGGCCGCGATCAGCGAGCCTGAGCGAGCGGGCGCCACCGGCGGTCGCCGCCTCGAGGGCTTCGGCCACCGACAGGCCGAGCTCCGCGACGGCGAGCGCGACGACGAGGCTCATCGAGGTCGTGCCGGAGTTGCCGGGGTTGTGGTCGCTGCCGAGAGCCACCGCCACACCCGCATCTAGCAACGCGCGGGCAGGAGGCGAGGCGCCCATGGCGAGGGCTGTGACCGGAGCGAGCGTCGCGACCACCCCGGCTTCGGCGAGGGCTCTGATGCCGGCGCGGTCGACCTGCAGGAGGTGGTCGGCAGATGCACATCCGAGCTCGGCGGCCAGTTCGGCACCGCCTGTCCGGGCCAGCTCGTCGGCGTGGATCCTCGGGATGAGGCCTGCCTCCGCAGCGGCGGTGAGCATCACCCGCCCCTGGTCGATCGTGAAGTAGCCGGCATCGCAGAACACGTCCGCATGGCGCGCCCCCGCCCGTGCCGCCGCGCTGCTCCACCCGGCGACCGCGGCCGCGTAGCCGTCCGGGTCGCCTGCCCACTCGGGTCCGACCGCATGGCCCGCGAGCCACGTCACCTCGACCGCCGCCAGCCCGGCCCCGCCTCGAGCTCGTGCGGCCAGCAGTGCCACGTCTGAGAGCTCGCCAGCCTCGTCGAGGTGGTATCCGGTCTTGGCTTCGACGGTCGTCGTGCCTCCGGCGAGCCAGGACTCGAGCCGGCTGTCGAGATCCGCCGCCAGCGACGCTGCGCTCGCTGCCCGTGTGGCTGCGACCGTCGAGGCGATCCCGCCTCCTGCAGCAGCGATCTCGGCATAGGAAGCGCCGGCGGATCGAAGCGCGATCTCCCTGAACCGGCGTCCGCCGTAGAGCGGGTGCGTATGGGCGTCGACGAGGCCGGGCGTGAGCAGTGCGCCGCCGAGGTCGACCTCCTCTACCTCGATCCCTGTCTCGACGGCGGCGGCCGAGCCGAGGTCGCGCGCCCGTCCGACCCAGTCGATCGTCCCGTCGGCCGCGATGCGGACTGCCCCATCCTCGATGATCATCCCGCCGTCGGTCTCGGCACCGGCCGTCCCGCGGACGGGCGCGGCGCTGGTGAAGATCCGGGCGGAGCGCAGGAGCTGCGAGGGCGCGCTCACGACACGAGCTCTGTGACGGCGCGAGACAGGCGCTCGGCCACCGCTCTCCGGGGGCCGAGCCGGACGTGTTCGCCCCCTTCCACGACCACGTGGTCCGCGATCGTCACAGCCTCGACGTCAGCCGGCCCGGCACCGAACAGGACGCGGGCGGCAAGCGCCTCGTCGTCGAGCCCGTCGGCGCCGGCGAGCGCAGGAGACGAGTCGATCCGCACGACGACGAGGTCGGTCTCGAGCTCCTCGTCGGCCCACCCGAGCGAGCGCGCGCCTCCTGCGCCAGCCGCAGCCAGGAGATCGCCCACCCCGAAGATGCCGCGACGCTCCTCGGTGAGGCGCATGTGAGTCTCGAGGGAACGGGTTTCCTCGAACGGGTCGATGACGGCATGTGAATCGCTGCCGATGCAGAGCACGGCGCCGGAGTCAGCGAGGTCGTCGAATGGGCCGACGCCGTCCCCGAGGTCCCGCTCGGTCGTCGGGCAGGCGCAGATCCCGCATCGGGCGAGCCCGTAGCGGGTGACGTCAGCAGCCGTGAGGTGCGTGGCGTGGACGCCCGTCGTGCGCTCGGACAGCGCACCCGCCGAGAACAAGAGGTCCGTCGGAGTCATCGAGAGGGCAGCCAGGCACTCCTCGTTCTCGCGGCGCTGCTCGGACACGTGGACATGGAGCGGCGCTGCGTTCGCGGCAGACCAGGCGGCGACCGACTCCATCGCCGTTCGGGGGACGGCGCGGACGCTGTGGATGGCAGAACCCAGCCGGGCCGTTTGCAGCCCGAAGCGCCCGCTCTCGGCGGCCGACGTCGCCCGCCGGCTCCAGCTGTCGCCGTCACCATCCGAGAAGCGCACCTGTACCCCCTCCACCCCCTCTCCAGCCACGCCGGCCTGCAGGTAGCACGTGTCGAGGAGCGTGATGCGGATCCCGGCGGCCTCGGCGGCGTCGAGCAGCGCCCAGCTCATCTCGTTCGGATCGGAGTAGCGGCGGCCGTCCCGGCCGTGGTGCAGGTAGTGGAACTCGCCCACGCACGTCCACCCGGCGAGCACCATCTCGGCGTACACGCAGGTGGCGAGCTCTCGGTAGGAGTCGGGGTCGAGGCGCTCGGCGACGCCGTACATGAGCCGTCGCCAGGTCCAGAAGTCGCCGGCCTCGGTCTCGCTGAGACCGCGCAGGACGCGGTGGAACGCGTGCGAGTGGGCGTTGACGAAGCCCGGAAGCCGGAGGCTGCCGTCACCGCGCTCGACGCGGATCGCGTTCGGCACGCGTCCCTACCAGTCGGCCGGCCGGCCGAGCCCCTCCGACGGCAGCCAGACCCCGCGTTCTTCCGCGACGGCTCGGGCAGACCCGTACCCGGCATCGGCGTGGCGCATGACGCCGGTGCCCGGGTCGTTCGTGAGGACGCGGCGGAGCTTCTCGGCGCTGAGATCGGTCCCGTCCGCGACGACGACGGTGCCGGCGTGGATGGACCGCCCGATCCCGACGCCGCCGCCGTGGTGGACGGAGACCCATGAGGCACCCGAGGCGGTGTTGAGCAGAGCGTTCAGGATCGGCCAGTCGGCGATGGCGTCGGATCCGTCAGCCATGGCCTCTGTCTCCCGGTAGGGGGATGCCACCGAGCCCGAATCGAGGTGGTCACGCCCGATGACGATCGGGGCCGACACCTCGCCCGACGCGACGAGGTCGTTGAAGGCGAGGCCAGCCCTGTGGCGCTCGCCGTAGCCGAGCCAGCAGATGCGTGCAGGCAGGCCCTGGTAGGCCACCTTGTCCTCGGCCATCCGGATCCACCTCAAGAGCTCGTCGGCTTCCGGGAATGCGGAGATGACGGCGCGATCCGTGGCACCGATGTCGGACGGGTCGCCGGAGAGTGCCGCCCAGCGGAACGGGCCCTTTCCCTCGCAGAAGAGCGGACGGATGTAGGCCGGCACGAAGCCCGGATAGTCGAACGCCCTCTCGAAACCCTCCGCCTTCGCCTCCGCCCTGATCCCGTTGCCGTAGTCGAACACCTCGGCACCCTTGTCGAGGAAGGCGACCATCCCGGCAACGTGCACGGCCATCGAGGCCTTGGCCCGCCGGAGGTACTCCTCCAAGTCCTTCGTGCGCAGCTCGGCAGCATCCTCGAGGGACAGGCCTTGGGGGATGTAGGTGGCGGGGTCGTGTGCCGAGGTCTGGTCGGTCACGACGTCGATCGGCGCGTCAGCTGCGGCGAGGGCAGGTACGACGTCGGCGGCGTTGCCGACGAGCGCGATCGACAGCGGGCGGCGCTCCTCGGCCGCCTCCGTGGCCAGCCGGAGCGCTTCGTCGACCGAGTCCGTCGTCGTGTCGACGTATCGCGTCTCGAGGCGGCGCTGGACGCGGTGCGGGTCGACCTCGACGCAGATGGCGACGCCGCCGTTCATCGTCACGGCGAGGGGTTGAGCGCCGCCCATGCCGCCGAGGCCGGCGGTGAGGACGATGCGCCCGGAGAGAGTTCCTCCGAACCGGGCGGTCCCGATGGCGGCGAACGTCTCGTACGTTCCCTGCAGGATCCCCTGGGTCCCGATGTAGATCCACGATCCGGCGGTCATCTGCCCGTACATCGTGAGGCCCTTGGACTCGAGGCGGCGGAATTCGGCCGGCGTCGCCCAGTCCGGGACGAGGAGCGAGTTCGCGATGAGGACCCGCGGCGCCCACTCGTGGGTCTGGAAGACGCCGACCGGCTTGCCGGACTGGATGAGGAGCGTTTCGTCGTCGCCGAGATCCCGCAGCGTCGCCACGATCGTGTCAAATGCCTGCCAGCTCCTCGCAGCCCGGCCGGATCCGCCATAGACGACGAGGTCATCGGGGCGCTCGGCCACCTCCGGGTCGAGGTTGTTCATGAGCATGCGCAGCGCGGCTTCCTGGGGCCAGCCGCGGCAGCTGCGCTCGGTGCCGCGGGGCGCGCGGACGAGTCGGGCGCCATGATCGAGCGGGCGGCCCGGATGCTCGGCCGGGCGGTCGCTTAGGGGGTCGTTGCTCACTCGAGGCCTCCGATCTCGTCGTCGACGGCGCCGAGCAGTTCGCCCGAGCGCACGAGAGCGATCACCGCATCGACGTCCGGCTTCAGCTCACGGTCCTCGTCGAGATGGGCGACGTGGCGGCGCAGCGCGCTCAGCGCTGCGGCAGTGCCGGGGGCCTGCCGCAGCGGCGCTCGGAGCTCGCAGGCCTGCCCTGCGGCCAGGAGCTCGAGCGCGACGACGGCCTCCGCGTTGGCGATGCAGTCCCGCGCGTGACGGGCGGCGATCATGCCCATGCTGACGTGGTCCTCCTGCCCGGCCGAGGAGGTGATCGAGTCGACGGCCGCCGGGTGGGCGAGCGACTTCGACTCCGACACGAGTGACGCAGCCGTGTACTGGCACACCATGAACCCCGAGTTCACGCCCGCTTCACCGACGAGAAAGGGCGGAAGTCCGTTGCTCGTCTTCGGATCCAGCAAGCGGTACAGCCGCCGCTCCGAGATGGAGGCGGTGCTCACGACGGCGGCTGCGAGCGAGTCGAGGGCATGTGCGACCGGCTGGCCGTGGAAGTTGCCGCACGAGAGGATCTCGTCGTCCTCTGTCAGGACGATCGGGTTGTCCGATACCGATGCGAGCTCGATCTCGAGCGTCCGGATCGTGTTGGCGAGGACGTCGCGGAGCGCTCCGTGCACCTGCGGCGCGCACCGGATCGAGTACGCATCCTGCACGATGTGAGGGCTGTCTCGGTGCGAGGCGAGGATGTCGCTCGCGGCGAGGAGGCGGACGATGTTCCGAGCGGAGGCCTGCTGACCGGGGTGGGGGCGGAGACCGATGACGCGGGCATCAAAGGCGCGGTCGGTTCCGAGGATCGCCTCGATGGTGAGGGCGGCGGTTATGTCGGCGATCTTCGCCAGGCGCACTGCCCGCTCGGCGGCCAGCACGCCGACCGCTGTCATGCCCTGGGTACCGTTGATGAGAGCGAGACCCTCTTTCGCCCCGAGGGTGATCGGTGCGAGGCCGGCCTCGGCGAGGGCCTCCTTCGCCGGACGGGGCTCGTCGCTGGCGCTCGTGCGAGCCATGCCCTCGCCGATGGCGCCGAGGGCGAGATGGGCGAGGGGGGCGAGGTCGCCGGAGGCGCCGAGCGACCCCTGCTCGGGTACGACGGGCAGGATGTCGTGGTCGAGCAGCTCGAGGAAACGGCGAGCGACCTCGATGCGGACGCCGGAGCAGCCGAGCGCCAAGACGTGTGCGCGCAGTGCCAGCATGGCCCGGACCTCGTCGGGGGAAAGCTCCCTCCCGACGGCGACGGCGTGGGAGCGGATGAGGCCGTGCTGCAGCGCGGCGGAGTGCTCAGGGGAGAGCCTGACATCCGCCAGGCTGCCGAACCCGGTCGTGACCCCGTACACGACCTCCCCCGACTCGAGCGCCCGCTCGACCACGTCCCGAGAAGCCTGGATCCGTTCGATGGCTTCGTTGCTGAACCTGGCGCGTGCCCCGCGCGATACCGCGACGACGTCGCCGATCGTGAGGGTGCCGCCGAGCTCGACGGGATCCTGGTTCAGGCCTCCTTGCCCCATTGGCGCGACTCTAGGAGCTGAGTGGTCCTTCCTTCAGCAGTGAGGCGGCTCGCCCGTGGGCTCAACCGCCGCCGGTGCTCGAGAAGGGCTTCACCGTGACACGGAAGCGCTGATGCGCCGGGCCTCCGCAGCTGACGATGGGACCCGGCACGTTCATCACGAAGTACCGCTGCGGCACGTGGGGCAGCTCCACCATCGCCGAGGTGAAGCCGGCACAAAGGTTGCCGCCTCCCCAGCCCCAGCCGGCGGGCACACGCATCGTCAGGGTCGAGGTGACCCCATGACCCGGCAGCACCGTCACGATGCGGGCACGCCCGATTCGACGAACTGCGAAGTCAGGCCTGGCGCTGGCGACCTGCCGGGTGGACGGGACGTGGTCAAAGCTGGGCCAGCCCGTCATCGTGCAGCCGTGCGTCGTGGTGACGAAAAGGGTGTCGCGAGCGGTCGAGTGGCTGTCCGCGTCGACCCTGTCGCGTCGCAGGGAGATGCGTAGCCAGGAGTGCCGACACGCGGGAGCGTCCTGGTGGCCGTCGAGCTTTGCGCTGGGCTGAGCTGCCCTTCCGTGGTGGTGCTCTGCCACCGACGGCGTAGCGGTGCACGCTGCAGTCGCGAGTAGGACGAGGGCAGCCGAGCCGGCGGCGAGACGCTGGTGAATCGGTGCGCTCGTCGTCGAAAGCCGACTCCGTCTCATGCTGTCACGAAGCCTTCCACAGGCTCGGGGTGCGTACTCCTCGCGAGCTCGGTTCGAGGGACATGAGGCGGGATCTTGACTCACTGAGCGGGATGGCTAAGTATTAGCGACATGGCTAACGAAACAGTCATCTGCACCTACCAAGTCCGTCCCGACCAGGAGGAACGTTTCCGTGAGCTGCTCGCAAGGCACTGGAACACGCTGCACGACCTCGGCTTCGTGACGAACGAGGAGTCGCTCGTCTTCCGGAGCGTCGACGCGCCCCCGACCTACGTCGAGGTGTTCACCTGGGTCGAAGGAGGCTTCGACCGGGCGCACGAGCATCCCGACGTGCTGGCGATCTGGGAGCCGATGGATCCCCTCCTCGAGGACCGGGACGGCAGGCCGAAGTGGGAGTTCCCGCACTTCGAGAGGGTCGACCTCGAGGCGTGAGCCGCACTCCGAAGAGGCCGACACCGCGGGGAATCGCAGATCTCGAGGCGCTCGAGCTCGTCTTCGGCGCTCTCGCTCATCAGTCGCGGCGCACGATCCTCACCGTGCTCGACGCCCGTGGGGGAGAGATGACGTCCGGCGAGATAGCGTCCCGTTTCGACTGCTCGTGGCCGACGACGACGCGCCACCTGAGGGTCCTCGAGGAGGCCGGGCTCGTTCGAATCACGCTTCGCGGGCGCGAACGGCTGTACCAGCTCGACTCGGTCCGGTTGAGGGATGTCGCAGGCCGTTGGCTGCAACGCTTCGGGACGTGACCAAGGACCTTCAGGCGATCGGCAGCTTGTCGTCGTTCTCGATTGGCACGGGCTCGAGGTCCTCGGCCGGTGTGAAGCCGAGCACGCGAGCGTAGAAGTACAACTCCGCCTCGGCCGTCCGGCGGACGTTCTCGGCCCTGCGGAAGCCGTGCTGCTCACCCTCGTAGGCGAGATAGGCGTGGGGGATGCCCTTCTCTGCCAGCGCGGCGACCATCGCCTCGGCCTGGTTCGGCGGCACGACACGGTCCTCGAGTCCCTGGAAGACGATCAGGGGCGTGCGCAACAGGTCGGTGTGGAAGATCGGCGATCGCTCCTCGTACACGGCCTGCGCCTCCGGCAGCGGTCCGATCATGCTGTCGAGGTAGCGCGACTCGAACTTGTGGGTGTCCCGGGCGAGCGCGGCGGCGTCGGCCACGCCAAAGTGGCTCGCGCCGGCTGCGAAGACGTCCCGGAAGGTCACGGCGCACAACGTCGTGTAGCCGCCTGCGCTGCCCCCGTGGATGAGGAGCCGCCGTGCGTCGACACGACCTGTCGAGGCGAGGTACCGGGCTGCGTTCACGCAGTCGTCGAGATCGACGATGCCCCACTTGCCGCGCAGGCGCTCGCGGTACTCCCTTCCGTAGCCTGTGCTACCGCCGTAGTTCACGTCGACGACCGCGAAGCCGCGGCTCGTCCAGAACTGCTTGCCGTAGTCGAGCACGGCGCTGAACGCCGAGGTCGGGCCACCATGGCTCTCCACGATCAGCGGCGGGAGCTCGCCTTCCGGCGCGTCGTGGTCCGAATTGTGGGGCGGGTAGAAGAGCCCATGCGCCGTCAGCCCGCTCCCGGTCGGGAACTCGATCGCCTGGGGGACCGACAAGTGCCGGGCATCGACCGATGTCGCACGGCTGCGCTTCAGCACGCTCACAGCAGGCGCCCCAGCCGATTGAGCGGCGAGCGCCGGGTCGATGCGGACGATGCACCGCGCTTCGGTCGGGGACCCGGCGTTCGCCACCACCACCCGATGGTCATCGGAGGCCTGTAAGAGCGCGATCGTCGTGAACTCGGTCTCGAGCCGTTCGAGCCCGTCAGCTCCGGGCCGCAGCAGGCCGAGCCGACCGATGCCTCGCTCTTGCCACGAGGCAAGGATGCTGCCGTCGGCGAGGCAGACATAGCTCGACATCCCGAAGACCCAGTCGGGGACGGCGAACTCGGCCTCCGCCGACACGATGCGGACGGCCTCGCCCCCAGCTCCGACGGAGTACAGGTTCCACCACCCGGTGCGGTCCGAAACGAAGTGCAACACACCCTGTGGCGAGTACTTGGGCTGTGTGACCGACTCCGCCGGACCGCCGGCGACCCGCCGCGCCTCCCCGACGGTCCCGCCAGCGTGCAGCTCGGCCTCCCACAGCTCGGTCCCGTCCCATGGCATGTTCGGGTGGTCCCAGCTGATCCATGCGACGCGATCGCCAGAGGGTGACACGGTCACGTGCGAGTAGAAGTCGTGGCCGGACGTGATCACGCGCGGCTCTGCGGAACCATCGGTGGGGATCACGACGATGTCGTTCACCACACCGGTGGCGACGTCGGGCTCGGGGTGCTGTTCCCGGACCGCCAGCAGGAACCGACCGCCCGGCGCCACCACAGGCTGAGCGAAACGCACGCTCCGCTCCACCTCCGGCTCGCCCGTGATCGGCTCGGGCGAGCCGGTCAGGGCATCTCCGACGGCGACCCGGTACAGCCGCTGGTCGAGGAAGTTCGAGAAGTAGACGACGCCGTCGGCGACGGCGTACGGGATCCCCCCGTACTCGTGGACGAGCGTTCGCGCGTTGAAGTCCGGACCGAACACGTCCGAAGCCGTGCCGCCGGCCTCACCGGCCGCGAGCCGGACGATCACCTGGCGGCCGCCTTCGTCGGGCCTCGCCTCCAACCAGTAGACGTCCCCGCCGGAGTGCCACGGATACGACAGAGCCACGACTTGCTTCACGAGCATGTCCAGACTGATCGGCGACTTCCAGCTCCCGTACGGTGCGATCTCGACCATCCCAGCACGGTAACCGCGGCATGCATCACCGCGTCCCGTACGATCCGGGTCGTGGACGAAGGGCGCGGCAGCTGATCAAATACCTCGGCTCCAAGCGCCGCCTCGTTCCCACCCTCGTCTCCCTCGTTACGAGTGCCGGGGCGTCGAGCGCAGCCGACCTGTTCTCCGGGACGGCGAGGGTCGCCGCGGCTCTCAAGCTCGCCGGGGTTCATGTCACGGCTGTGGACTCGGGCACCTACGCGTACGTGATCGCCGAGACGTACGTCGGGACCGACGCCGCCCGCATCGACACCGCCGAAGTGTCCGATGCCGTCGGGTACCTCAACTCCCTCGAAGGCGAGCGTGGGTATGTGACGGAGGTGTTCTGCGAGCGGGCACGTTTCTTCCACCCCGACAACGGACGCCGGATCGATGCCATCCGCCACGCGATCGAGCGTCGTTGGGCGAGCACGCCCCTTCACCCCGTCCTGCTCACGAGCCTCCTCGAGGCTGCCGACCGCGTCGACTCCACGACCGGGGTGCAGATGGCGTACCTGAAGCAGTGGGCGCCCCGGGCGCTGCGACCGATCGAGCTCCGTGTGCCCGTGCTGGTGCCCGGTCCGGGGCGAGCGCTTCTCGGGAGCGCGCCCGACCTTGCGGCGTCCGTCGGGCACGTCGACGTGGCCTACCTCGATCCCCCCTACAACCAGCACCGCTATTTCACCAACTACCACGTCTGGGAGACGATCGTCCGCTGGGACGCCCCGGCCCACTACGGCGTGGCGTGCAAGCGGGAGGACTGCCGCGACGCGGCGACGAAGAGCCCCTTCAACCAGCGTGCCACGATGCCGGCGGCGCTCGCTGCCACCATCGACGCGGTCGATGCCGACCTGCTGCTCGTGTCGTACAACGACGAGTCGTGGCTGAGCGTCGGAGAGATCGTCGCGATGTGTGAGGCAGCGATGGAGAAGCGCTTTGCGGCGGCCCGGGCAGAGGTGGCGGTGCTCGGGCTCGATCACCCTCGCTACGTCGGAGCACGCATCGGGATCTACAACCCGTCAGGCGAGAAGGTGGGCAGGATCTCGCACGTCCGCAACACCGAGCACATCGTCGTCGCGGGCGAGACCAGCGCCGTGCGGGCGGCGGTGGAGGCCGGCATAGACGCCGCCCGCTCCGGCGGCATCGAGGCGGAGGAGCTGAATCGGAGCTCGACGCATGCCGGTCTGAGCTGACAGACTCCTGCCAGCCGAACGAGGGGAGAGGAAGGCTGTTGCGCCTGCGCCGTCTGCCGCAACCTGGGGCGGGCCAGGAGAGCCGGAGAGCTCGAGCCGTAACAGCCGAACTGGTGGCTCGGGCCGTATTCGAAGGCGAAGCGCTGGTATCAGCTTCCCGGCTACCCGCCGGGGCAGTGCCCGAACGACGCGCCTGCGCAGCTGCAAGGTAGCTGACGGCTATCTTGCGAGGCGTGGCACGAGCGTCGGCGCCTTCATGCGCACGCTGATCCTCTGCGGGGGAAGGGGTACCCGCGCCTACCCGCACACCCTCGAATTGCCGAAGCCGCTCATGGAGGTGGGAGACACACCGATCCTCTTCCATGTGATGGCCATCTACGCCAACCAGGGCTTCTCCAACTTCGTCCTGGCAGCGGGCTACCGGGCCGACCTCATCGAGGGGTTCGCGAGGGAGCTCCCCACCGAGTGGCAGGTCGAGGTGATCGACACCGGCGAGGAGACAGGCACCGCCGGGCGGATCAGGAAGTGTGAGGGAGCGCTCGGCGAGTCGTGGCTCGCCACCTACGGGGACGGGCTCGGGGCTGTCGACCTGCACGATCTCGTGGCGTTCCACCGCGCGCACGGCAGGAGCGCGACGGTGACGGCAGTGCCCCTCCCCTCCCCATACGGGACGCTGGACTGGGGCGCTACAGGCCAGGTGCGACGCTTCCACGAGAAGCCTCGGCTCTTCGACCACTGGATCAATGCCGGCTTCTTCGTCTTCGAGAGACGCGCCTTCGACCATTGGGCGGGAGAGGACCTGGAACGAGACGTTCTTCCCGGCCTGGCGGCGGCCGGCGAGCTGTTCGGGTACCGGCACCGGGGCTTCTGGAAGTCGATGGACACGTACAAGGACGCACTGGAGCTGAGCTCGCTGTGCCAGGAAGGAGATGGCCCGTGGATGGACTTGCCGGGGTCCGGGTCCTCGTCACCGGAGCGACCGGTTTCATCGGGTCGCACCTCACCCGCCGACTGGTTGCCGACGGAGCAGACGTCCACGCGCTGACGAGCACGGTCTCGTCCGTCTACCCGGTCCGGCTCGTCGACCTGCGGGACCGGCTGACGCTGCACAGCGCGAACCTGAACGACTGCGGTGCGATGGCGGCTCTCGTCGAGCGGGCGGCGCCAGAGGTCGTGTTCCATCTCGGCGCCTACACGCACGTCGGCAAGTCGTGGGACCGGGTCGAGGAGTGCATCGACACCAACATCCACGGCACGGTCAACCTCCTTCAGGCGCTCGCTCGGACGGACTACCGGCGGTTCGTCTACACGAGCACGAGCGAGGTGTACGGGGACATCCCGGTGCCGTTTCGTGAGGACGCCGTCGTCAACCCGCTCTCGCCGTACTCGGTGAGCAAGTACGCGGGGGAGCGCTTCTGCAGGATGCTCCACCTCGGGCGGTCGTGGCCCGTCGTCATCCTGCGGCCCTTCAACGCCTACGGTCCGGCTCAGAGCCCGGACCGGGTCATCCCGGAGATCATCGTCAAGGCGCTGCGAAAGGAGCGGCTCGCCATGACGCAGGGGCACCAGACGAGGGAGTTCAACTACGTCGAGGATCTCGTCGACGGTTTCGTCCGCGGGGCGACGGCGGAGGGGGTCGAGGGAGAGGTCTTCAACGTCGGCGGCGGGGAGGAAGTCTCGATGCGAGAGGTGGCGAAGACGATCCTCGACTTGATGGGCAACCCGATCGAGCCGGAGTTCGGGGCGCTTCCCGAGCGGCCGACCGAGATCTGGTCGATGCGGAGCGACCCCGCAAAGGCCCGCGAGCGGCTCGGCTTGCAGCCGTTCCGGACCCTGGCCGAAGGCCTCGGGCCGACGATCCAGTGGTACCGCTCGGAGCTCGAGCGTTCGGGCTCCGTCTTCTCGGTGTGAGCGACACCGCCACCTCGACAGAGCCAGCCCTCGGGACCGGCGCGCAACCGGAGACCGAGGTCCGCCTTCGGACACAGGACGAGCAGGTCTCGAGGCCTTGGCCGGCGGTGCCGGCGTACCTGCTCGCCTTCGCCGCCTACCTCGGGCTCTCCTTTGCCCAGTGGTGGCACGTCTGGGCCGGCCACCCCTCGAGCACGACCCTCTGCGGCTGCGAGGACCCGTCGCTCACGACCTGGTTCATCGCCTGGCCGGCCTACGCGCTGTCGCACGGTCTCGATCCGCTGTACTCGGGCGCACAGTTCCACCCGGTCGGCATCAACCTCGTCTCGAACACCGGGATGCTGGCGCTCGGCGTGCCGCTGACGCCCGTGACGCTCCTGTTCGGGCCAGTGGCGAGCTTCAACGTCGCCGGAACCCTCGGCCCTGCGCTCTCGGCGCTCGCAGGCTTCTTCCTGTTGCGGAGATGGGTGACATTTGTGCCGGCGGCCTTCGCCGCGGGGCTCGTCTTCGGGTTCTCCCCCTTTGTCGTCGACAACCTGGCAGTCGGCCACTTCAACCTGTGCATGCTCGGGATCGTCGCGCTCATGATCGCCTGCCTCGACGAGCTGCTGTTCAGCCAGCGGCGGAGTGCTCCCGCCGTCGGTGTCGCGCTGGCGCTGCTCGTCACGGTCCAGTTCTTCCTCGGCGACGAGATCCTCGTGATGTTCGCGATGCTGGCCGGGATCGTGATCGTGCTCGTCGCCTGCTGGGCGGCCCTCCGCCGGCCGGTCGAGCTGCGCGAGCGCGTGCCTCATGCCGTGCGGGGTCTCGTCACCGCTGCAGTGGTGGCGGCGGTCCTCCTCGCGTACCCGGTCTGGTTCGCGCTCGACGGTCCGGCGCATCTCGGCGCCCGAGTCTGGCCGACGATCGCGCCCGGGAGCGGCGGGCTGCGGTTGCGGGACCTGTGGGACATCGGGTTCACGAAGCGGGACGCGACTCGTTTCTTCGCCGGTTACCAGGGTGCCGCCCTGCCGAACCAGGCCTACGTCGGCATCGCCTTGCTGGTCGTCCTCGGCGCCGGGACGGTCGTGTGGTGGAGGGACCGGAAGCTGCAGCTCTTCGGGGTGCTCGGCATCGTGGCGGCCTTCCTCGCACTCGGCAACGAGCCGGGCAACTGGACGCCGTGGAGGATGATCGCCCGCGCACCGCTCATCGTGAACATGATCCCCGGGCGCATCGACGTCGCCGTCACCATCGCTGCCGCGGTCATGCTCGCCGTCGTGTCCGACCGCACCTATGCCCTTGTCCGCGCACGGTTCCTGCGGCCCATCTCCGCGCTGCCGGCGGTGCTCGCCGGACTCGGCGTCCTCGTCGCGGCGGAGCTCCCGATGGCGTCCGCCATCGCAGGCGAGATCCCGCTCGCGATGCAGCCCGTCTCACTCCCGACCTGGTTCGCAACCGTTGGCAAGACCCTCCCCGCCGGGCGGGTCGTGCTCACGTACCCTCCTCCCGCGACTGGCGGTGAAGCGCTGACATGGCAGGCGGTGGACGGGATGCGCTACGCCATCGCGACGGGCGCCGGCCCTCAGGCCATCGCCCGGCGGGCAGGCTCGGAAGCAGCCGGGTTCCTCGTGCTCACCCGTGCATCAGCCCTCTTCCCCGTCTATGCGCAACCAACGGTGCCGAACGTCACAGCCGTCCGGCAAGCGGTCGCCGGCTGGGGAGTCACCGACGTCGTCGTGCCCGAGCCGGCACAGGTCGTGCCCCACTACGACCGCGACCCCACCACCTCATGGGCGCTCGCCTTCTTCACGCTCGCCATCGGCCGCCCCCCGAGCTATGAGCACGACGCCCTCGTCTGGACAGGCCTCCGCCGGCTCAGTCCGGTCCGGTCGATGACGGCTGCGGCCTTCGCCCGCTGCTCGGCTCCTCCGGCGTACCCGCAGGGCTTTCTCGCGTCGGTGCCGCCATGCGTGATGTCGAACTCCTCCGCCGGCGCCTGACCAGCTCGGACCCGACCGCTCCGACCAGGATCAGCGTGGCAGCAAGGCTGACGATCCACCCGAGGCGGAAGCTCGCCGGCTCATAGGTGAAGACGACCACGTCGCGGCCTGCCGGGACGGAGACCCCGCGCAGAAGGTAGTCGACGCGCTCTATCGATTGCGGCTTCCCGTTGACGGTCACCTGCCACCCCGGATACCACGAGTCGGAGAGGACGAGCTCGGACGCGCGGCTCGCATCGGCGACAATGGTCACCTTCTCCGCCTGGTAGCTCGTGATCTTTGCCGAGCCCGCGCCGCCCGCGCCGCCCGGTGATCGGGCGCCTGTCGACAAGTGTGGGAGCGCCGTCGGGGCGATGAGGGTGGTGCGAGGGTCGAACGCGGGCGCGACGAGCCGGGAGAGCTCGGCCGACGCGCTCGGGACGACCTGCTCGCCGCTCACGAGCCAGGCGCGTGGCAGAGCGTTCGAATTGCGGTAGATCACCGCATCGGACCCCCGATAGGCGAGGTGCAGGCCGGGGTTCGTCAGCGGTCGCTGTCCCGTCTGCTCGAGGATGTCGGTGACCCCGTAGAGCGACAGCACCTTCAACGTGTCGGGCGGGAGCGTCCCCGAGATCGTCAGCGGAACAGCCGGCGTGTTCAACGGCAACAGGAGGTTCGGCGGCGAGACGTACTTGGTCCACAGGTTCCCGAAGCGGCTGATCACCGGGAGGTCGTAGCCGCGCAGGTCGTACAGCCCGTAGCGCAGGCTCACGTCCGGCGGCAGCGGGTTGATATGGAAGAGCGGCGTCACCCCGACGAAGCGGTTCGTGCCCTCGCGTTGGAGGAAGCGAATGGCCGGCGTCACCGGCTGCACCGCGTGCGACTCCGGGATGCCCGGGTTGTAACCCATGCCCGCCTGGAAGAGGTCGGCCACCACGAGCAGGATCCCGAGGATCGCGAACGCGGGCGGTCGCATGCGGTTGCCGAGGCGCAGCGCCACGAGCACCACGGCGGCGCCCGCTATGAGCAGCCATACAAGGCCGGATGCGAGACGGACGACCGGTTGCGAAGGTCGGTGCGTCTTGGCCGTGACGGTCGTGAACGGCCATGCCACCCGCGCCGCCTTTGCGAGCAGATCGAGGTGGGACGCGTCCTTCGCGAGGGCGACGAGCAAGGGGAGCGCGAAGATCCCGAGCGCCACGGCGACTCCGGCGATCCTCGTCCGTCGGCTCCATTCGAGGGTGGTGAGGTCCTGCAAGCCGAATCCGGCGAGGAGCGCCATGCAGAGCAGGTACAGGATCGTGAACCGGCTGAGGTAGGTGTAGTCGAGGCCCGGGGTGTGGGCGGCGATGAAGAAGAGGGGTTGGATCCCGATGACGATGAGGACCGAGACGACGGCCCCGATCGCCAGGAACACGCGGGCGACCGTTGCCCTGAAGAGGGCGAAGACTCCGAGGATGAGCGGCAGGGCCCCGACGTAGAAGGCCGTGTCGATCTCGAACGTGCCAGGGAAGTAGGTCGGCAGGAAGGCGGCGAAGAAGAACTTCGGAGAGACGTGGACCTGGCTGCGGGGGCGCGCCGCGAGGTCGTTCGAGTGCCTCAACAGCTCGAGAAACGGAAGGATCACCACCGCCGCGATCCCCGTCCCCACGATGGCGGCCGTGACGAACGCCACCACCGGCCGCGCCGCCACCCGAGTGAGTGCTCGTGCCTGCGACGACTGCTCGTCCCGGGCCGCCCGCATCGCCGCGCCGGCTCCGCCTCCGGCGCTCTGGAAGAGCCGGATGAGGAAGTAGGCGACGGTGATGAAGACCGCCTGCATGCTCGTCTCGGGGTGACCACCGAACAGCTGCAGCGCCATCACCACTGCAAGGCCGGCAGAGGTGAGAACTGCCGGGCGCCGCACGATGAGCTCCGTGGCGAGCAGCATCCAGGGGATGAGGGGGAACACGTTGGCGAGCGGCCAGGGGATCCAGGCGATCACGAAGAGGCCGAAGCCGTAGACGACGCCGGCAAGGAACGCGCCGGGGTGGCGCAGGTCCAGCCGCCGAGCCAGTAGGTAGGTTCCCATCCCCGCCACGACCACCTTCATCACGGCTATGAGGCTGAGCGACCACCAGAACGGCAGGAAGTAAGCGGGGATGCTGAAGGGCGAGAAGATCGCCGACTGCATGTCGGCGAGATACGGCATCCCACCCATGATGTAGGGGTCCCACAGCGGGACGTGGGGGAATAGCGCCCGCGCGTACTGCAGGAAGGGTTCGAAGACGGTCACCGCGTCCACCAGCTGTGGGCTGGACCCGACGAGGAGCGGGTGGTGGGTGGCTACCGGGACTCCACCCGGAACCCTCGAGCTCCACGGCGGAGCGTTCCACAGGTAGTCCGCCGCCGAAGTCGTGTGGCCGGGCAGCAGACCGGGGCCGAAGAAGATCACGCCGAGCACGACGTATCCCGCGAGCGCGAAGAGCGCGGGGTGCCTGAACCACCAGCGCGGGTGGGCCGAGGGAACCTCCGCGCTCATCAGGGCCGCGAGGCTATCCGAGCCGGGAGGCACCGGTACAGTTCACCCGCCATGGAGCCCACCGCCTATGCGGAGATGTACGAGGAGGAAGACAGCCACTGGTGGTTCCGCGGGCGTCGCGCCGTGATCTGGGCGTTGCTGCGACGAGCCGGGCTGGCGGACGCGCCTCGCATCCTCGACGCCGGCTGCGGCACAGGGCGCAACCTCGTCGAGTTCGGTGAGCTCGGCCCGGCTTCCGGCGTGGACCCGTCCCAGGAGGCCATCGAGCTCTGCCGCCGGCGGGGGCTCGACAACGTCCAGTGCGCGGGGCTCGAGCAGCTCCCCTTCGGCGACGGCGAGTTCGACCTCGTGCTCGCTCTCGACGTCGTCGAGCACGTGGAGGACGATGTCGCGGCCCTGCGCGAGCTGCGGCGCGTGGCGGCGCCCGGCGGCGTCGTACTGCTCACGGTGCCGGCCTACCAATGGATGTGGAGCCAACACGACATCCAGCTGCGTCACTTCCGCCGCTACACGTCGCGGGTGCTCGCCGAGCGGGTGAGGGATGCCGGGCTCGTCGTAAGCGCCTCGACCTACTTCAACACGATCATGCTGCCCGGCGCGGGTGCCGTTCGACTGGCGTCGCGGCTGGCTGGGCGCTACCGCTCCTCAGCGTCGGGAGGGTCCTCGGCGGCCTCACGGCGCCTCGGCAAGACTGATCTCGACCGGACGCCGAAGGCGCTGAACCGGCTCCTCGGACTACCGCTCCTCGCCGAGGCGCGACTCATCGCGAAGGGCGTCTCGCTGCCGGCGGGCGTCTCGCTTGCCATGGTCTGCCGTCCCGCCGGCTGACCATGGGTGGGGTCCCGAGGGGCCCCTAGAATGGCCCGATGCCTGCGACGCTGTCGATCGTCATCCCCGTTCTCAACGAGGAGGACGAGGTCGCCCGCATCCTTGTCGCAGCGAAGGCGCTCCTCGACGGGCGTGCCGGTGGCGGTGAGATCATCGTGGTCGACAACGCCAGCACGGACCGGACGTGTGAGCGCGTGCAGCCCTTCCTCGACGACCCGCGTGTCCGCCTGCTCCGCAACGACGTGAACCAGGGGAAGGGCTACTCGATCCGCCGCGGGATGCTCGAGGCGTCCGGTGAGCTGCGCCTCATGTGCGACGCTGACTGCATCGCCTCGTTGAGCTCGCTGCCGCGCCTCGAAGAAGCGGTGGAGGTTGTGGACATCGCCTGCGGCTCCCGGCTGATGTCCGGCGCGCACGTGTCGCGCCAGCAGCCGATCCGGCGCCGCATCGTCGGCGCCGGCTTCCTTGCGTACACGAAGCTCGCGATGGGCCACCTCCCTCACGATGTCTATTGCGGTTTCAAGCTCTTCCGTGCCGCGGTGGCCCACGAGGTGTTCTCTCGTGCCGTCCTCAACGGGTGGGCCTTCGACGCCGAGGTCCTGGCGATGGCGCGCCGCCTCGGTTACACGATGAGTGAGGTCGGGATCGAGTGGTCGAACCGGCCCGACTCGCGGCTCTCGATCCGAAGTGTCCTCCTGCCGGTGACAGGCGAGCTCATCACGGCGCGCCGCAACATCAGGCGAGCCGTCGCAGATCGCGCTCGGCAGCAGGACCTCGACCTCGTGTCGCAGGCAGAGACGGTCTGACCTGGCCCTCGGCGTCCTCCGAGGGCCGACCCCTCCACCTGTACACTCGGCGACGCGATGACTTCGGCCGTGATTCTTGCCCTCGCCGTCTTCGGGGCCAGCTGCGTCGAGATGGTGGAAGCCTTGACCATCGTCGTGGCGGCAGGCGTCTCGAGGGGCTGGCGCTCCGCTTTCGAGGGCACCCTCGTGGCCGTGATCGCCTTGACCGTGATCGTCGCCGCGGTCGGAGTACCCCTCGTCCGGCTCGTGCCGCTCGACGCCCTCCGGGTGGTGGTCGGCGGGCTGTTGCTCGTGCTCGGGCTCAACTGGTTGCGCAAGGCCATCCTCCGTGCGAGCGGGCACAAGGCCCTGCACGACGAGGACGCCATCTACGCCCGGACGCTTGCCGAGCTCTCCGGCGATCGCTCCTCCTCGGCCACGCCGGCGCCGTCCTTTCGGCACGGCGCCTGGCGTCACGGTCCCCGCGACTCGACCGGCTTCGTGGTCGCTTTCAAGGGCGTCTTCCTCGAGGGCATGGAAGTCGTGATGATCGTGATCACGCTCGGGTCGAGCTCACGGCGCCTCGGCCTCGCGGCGGCAGCGGCGGCAGCAGCCGTCGTCATCGTCGGCGTGATCGGTGCACTCGTCGCCCGGCAGCTCTCCGAGGTGCCGGAGAACGCGATGAAGATGGGCGTCGGGATCATGCTGACGAGCTTCGGCGTCTTCTGGGTCGGCGAAGGTGCAGGGCTGCACTGGCCCGGCAGCGACCTGTTCCTGCTCGGGCTCGTCGCCCTGTTCGCTCTCAGCGCCTTCGTGATGATCCGTTCGATGCGCCAACTGGTCCCGCCTTCGCCGGTAGTCGAGCGGGCAGCTGACGTGAGCGTCTCCTGAGAGCCGTTCGGTCGGGAGCAGGCACATGAGCACGGCGGTGAAGTGGTTGAGCGCGTTCGGGCGCTTCTGGTGGGATTTCCTCATCGGTGACACGCCCGAGCTGTTCCTCGCCGTCCTCGTCGTGATCGGGTTGGCGTTCGCACTGCACCACGACCGGGTCGCCGGCATCGTGGTCGTGCTCCTGGCCGTGATCGGCTTCCTCGGCACGTCGACCTGGCGCGGCCGGAAGCGGCGCTCGAGCTGAGCGGGATCAGGCCGGATCTCCGTCACGACGCCGGCCACACCGACGTCGTCCGGCGGCTTGTTGCGGCCGGCTGCGTCGCGGCCGAGGAGGAGGCAGCCGAGCTCCTCGATGCCGCCGCCGGGGACTCCGATCGCCTCGCGAGGCTCGTCGACCGACGAACCGGAGGGGAGCCGCTCGCGTGGGTGGTGGGAGGGTTGAGCTTCTGCGGGGAGTGGGTGCGGGTCGACCCGAATGTCTACGTGCCGCGCCTCCAGACCTCCTCGCTCGCTCGTCGGGCCGTCACCCTCTTGCCCTCACATGGTGTCGCCGTCGACCTCTGCACCGGTTCCGGAGCCATCGCCGTGACGCTCGGGCGGCGGCGTCCGGGGGCCCGCGTCGTCGGCACCGACATCGATCCGGCCGCCTGCCGGTGCGCTGCTGCCAACGGGGTCGAGGTCTACGAAGGCGATCTCGACGAGCCGTTGCCGGGCGAGCTAGTCGGTGCGGCCGACGTCGTCGTGGCAGTCGCGCCGTACGTCCCGAGCGACGACGTGCGGCTTCTGCCGCGGGACTCCCGTGACTACGAGCCGCGCCTCGCGCTCGACGGTGGGCCTGATGGGCTCGACGTTCTCCGCCGGGTGGTCCTCGCCGGCGCTCGCCTGCTGCGCCGGGGTGGCGTACTGCTGCTCGAGCTCGGCGGCGGGCAAGCAGATGCGCTGGCACCCGATCTCCGTGCGGCGGGTGTCGGACCTCCGACCGTGCGGTTCGACGACGAGGGCGACGTGCGTGGCGTCGAGGCGACACGGGTGATCTAGGTTCCTCCGCGATGAACAGGCGAGAGCGGACGAGCGAGGTCGAGGCCGCGCTCGGGCGTGTCGTCGCCGGGCTCCCGGAGGCGGAGGTGCGTGAGGGGCAGCTCCAGATGGCGCTCGCCGTTTCCGACGTCCTCGCCGGCGATGGTGCGAAGCACCTTGCCGTCGCGGCCGGCACGGGCACCGGCAAGTCACTCGGCTACCTCGTCCCGGCGATCCTGTCGGGGAAGAAGGTCGTGGTGGCGACCGCCACACTCGCGCTCCAGGACCAGCTCGCAACGAAGGACCTCCCTCACATCGCCCGCACGATCGGGTGCCCCGTGAGCTGGGCGATGCTGAAGGGGCGTTCGAACTACCTCTGCCGCCAGCGGCTCGCCGAGAGCGAAGCGCTGGAGGCACAGGAACGGCTCGACCTTGCGGGGGCGACGAGGCTGCCCCTGCCCCGGGCCTTGCCCCGGCGCCCGGAGGTCACGGCACCTGCCGAGACCGTCGGCGACCAGGTCCGGCGCCTCACGGACTGGTCCCGGGAGACGCGGCACGGCGACCGCGCGGCGCTCGACTTCGAGCCCTTTCCGCAGGCCTGGGCGAGCGTCAGCGTGTCGCCGGACGAATGCCCGGGAGCGCATCGGTGCCCGAAGGGGGCGGACTGCTTCGCCGAGCTGGCGCGGGCGAAGGCAGCCCAGGCGCAGATCGTCGTGATCAACCACCATCTCCTCGGCGCCCACCTCCGCAGCGGCGGAGCCGTCCTGCCCGAGCACGACGCGCTCGTCGTCGACGAGGCGCACGACCTCGAGGACATCCTGGCTTCCTGCCTCGGCGCCGAGATCACCCCCGGGCGTCTCCGAGGGCTCGCCGCAACGGCACGGGCGGCTCTGACAGCTGCGCACGTCTCGGCGACGAGGCCGGTCGACGACGTCGTCGACGTGGCGGGGCGTGTGGAGCGTGCTCTCGCCGAGACGCCGGAGGCGCGCCTCCCCGCCGGACTGGGGCCGGCACTCGGCGAGGCCGCCATGCTGGTCTCGAACCGCCTGGGCCGCCTCGAGACCGAGCTGCGCCGAGCGGGCGAGGCGAGCGCGGCGCGGCAGCAGAACGAGGCCAACCAGCGTTGTGTCCGTGCACTCCTGGCTGTCGAGCGCTGCCGTACCGAGCTCGACGACTGCCTGGCGGCCGAGGAAGACACCGTCGTGTGGGCGACTGGTGGCGAGCGCCCGAAGCTCAAGTCGGCACCTCTCGACGTGAGCGAGCGGCTCGGCGAGCTCGTGTTCGAGGAGATGCCGGTCGTCCTCACGAGTGCCACGATGGTGCCGGGGCTCGCCGGACGTCTCGGCGCCGGGCGCGGTGAGGTCGTCGAGCTCGACGTGGGGAGCCCCTTCGACTACCGGGGGCACGCCCTGCTGTACTGCGCTGTGAACGTGCCGGATCACCGCCGCGCCGGGGCCGAAGAGAAGCTGCACGACGAGCTCGAGGCCCTCATCGTCGCTGCCGGCGGGCGGACGCTCGCCCTGTTCACGAGCCGCAGGGCGATGACCGCGGCCGCCGCTGCTCTCCGCGACCGCTTGACCTGGCCGGTCCACGTGCAAGGCGACCTGCCGAAGCCGGCTCTCGTCAAGGCGTTCACCGACGAGGAGGAGTCCTGCCTCTTCGCCACGATGGGCTACTGGCAGGGCGTCGACGTTCCCGGCGCCACCTTGTCGCTCGTCGTGATCGACAAGATCCCCTTCCCCCGTCCGGACGACCCCCTGATGGCGGCTCGCCGCGAGTCCGCCGGCACCGAGGGCTTCCGCACCGTGGACCTGCCCCGCGCGGCGACGATGCTGGCGCAGGGCGCAGGGCGCCTGATCCGAACGGCGACAGACCGGGGAGTCGTCGCAGTGCTGGACCCGCGTCTCGCCATCGCCTCCTACTCGGGATACCTCGTGGCGGCGCTACCGCAGATGCGCCGCACCCGCGACCGGTCCGAGGCCGAGGCCTTCCTGCAGGGGATCCATGCAGAGTCGGCGACCATCAGGAGCGCCAAGTCCGGGTAGGACGGGAACATGCGCATCGCCGTACTGGGAATGGGCCGAATGGGTCATGCCGTCGCAGCGCGGTTGCTCGAGGGCGGCCACGACGTCACCGTCTGGAACCGGACACCCGGCAGGGCGGACGACCTGTGCGCCGTCGGTGCCGAGGAGGCATCGTCGATAGCCGACGCCGTCTCCGGCCGGCAGCTCGTCATCACATCCCTCGCGGACGATGCCGCCGCCCTCGCCGTCGTGGTGGGAGACGGGGGCGTGGCGGGGGCGCTCGACACCAACGCCACCTGTGCGGACATGAGCACGGTCTCGCCGGAGGCCGCCGCCCAGCTGGCGGACGCGACCGGCGGCCGCAGCCTGGCGTCCCCCATCCTCGGAGGGCCCGCCGCCGTTGAGGACGGGACGGCGACGTACCTCGTGTCGGGGCCGCGGGCACGTTTCGAGCAGGCAGGCGCGGCCTACGACACGCTCGGCGACTCAGTCAGGTATCTCGGGGAGGAACTACCGCTCGCCCTGCAGCTGAAGCTCGTGGCGAACTACCTCCTGCTGTCCGGCGTCGTCGTGCTCGGCGAGGCCATTGCCACGGCGCAAGCGGTCGGGGTGCGGGAGGAGGTGCTGCGAGGCTTCCTCGAGGGCTCGCCGCTCGTAGCTCCAGCGTTGCGCAACCGCCTGGACGCGCTCATCGAGGGAAAGCACGACGGCTGGTTCACGACGCCACTCGGCGCGAAGGACGTCGGGCTCGTCGAGGGTCTCGCCCGGCGGGAAGGCGTGCGGTTGCCGGTCGCCGACCTCGTGAAGCGGCGTTACGAGGAGGCTGCCGCCGCCGGGCATGCGGACGAGGACCTCACCGCCGTCATCGAGCTCGTGCGGGGTCGGCACTAGCCGAGCACTAGCCGAGCACTAGCCGAGCACTAGCCGAGCACTAGCCGAGCACTAGCCGAGCACTAGCCGAGCACTAGCCGTCGTCGGGCTCGTGCGGACTCGGTGGCGCGCGTCTTCCCGCCGACGAGCGACGGTGCCGAGGACGGAGGCGAGACGCGGGGAAACGATAGGCGCGATCCCGAGGCGCGAAAACCGTCGTTTTGCCGGACAAGTCTCCTCGGGTTCGCGCCGCTCGATCACCGGCGAAGGTCCGACCCGCTACAGCAGCGTCTCCAGCCGCTCGATCACCGGCGAAGGTCCGACCGTCACAGCAGCGTCTCCAGCCGCCGCGCCACCTCGCGGAAGCGCCGCACCGGGATGAGGTGCACGCCCTCGAGGGCCCCCGAGTCGCGGACCTCGCAGACGAGGTCGCACGCGACGTCGACTCCGGCGTCCTTGTCGATCGACAACCGCTCGATGAGCGCCTCGGGGACTGCGAGCTCGGGGATTTCGGCCGTCAGCTTGCGCGCCATCTGCGCGCTGCCGACCGCCATGATGCCGGCGTAGACCGGTCCGTCGAAGTCGAGCTTCGAGCGCCAGTCGAGGAGCGCCTCCACCGAGAAACCAACCTGGACGAACAGGAAGTCGGCCTCCCGCTTCCAGTCCGGCAGGGGCCGAAGCGTCGTGACCGCACCGAGCTTCAAGGAAGCCGGGTCGCCGCCGTGCTGCTCGGCGAAACGCCTCGCCTCACCCAACATCGCCTTCACCGTCAGGTCGTCCGAGCGGCGCCCGGACTCCGGGCGGTCTCCGTACACGAAGAGGAACTCGTCGACACCGTACGCGGCAGCCGTCAACAGGTCCCGGCGGAACCCGAGAGTGTTGCGATCGCGGGCGTTCAAGCATGCGATCGCCCGGCCGCCCATGTTCAGCACCTCGTGCGCGACGGCGATGCTGGAGACGGTGGCTCGGCCGATGTGGTTGTCGGGGATCAGGAACGACGAGGTGATCGCGGTGAGGACTCCGATCTGATGCCGCACCCGCCTCAGGTCCGGGTCCGTCGCCGGCTCGATCTCGCAGACGATGTCGAAGGGCCGGGCCGCGGCCGCTCCACCAGCCTCGCCAGCCACATCAGCCATCGTCAGAGGCTACTTCGGCCGGACTGCTGCCAGACCGAGAGCGCAAGCACGCACTTCAGTACCCCAGCCGCTCGATGAGCTCGGGGTGGCGCTGCCACCCCTTCTCGACCTTCACGAACAGCTCGAGGTAGGCGCCCGGTGGCAGCTGCTCGCGCACCGCCGTGCCGACGGCCTTCAGCACTGATCCACCCCTGCCGATCACGATCCCCTTCTGCGACTCGCGCTCCACGAGGATCTCGCAGCGGATCCGGGGCCACTCCCACTCGGTCACCCGACAGGCGATCGAGTGGGGCAACTCCTCCTCCGCGAAGCGGATCAGCTGCTCCCGCACGAGCTCGGCGACGAAGAACGCCTCCGGCACGTCGGTCACCATCCCGGGCGGGAAGTACCTGGGACCGAGCGGCATGCGTGTCACCAGGTACTCCACGAGCGCATCAACTCCGTCGCCAGTGCGCGCCGAGACGGGGAAGTACTCGGCGTCCTCGAGGCCGAGGCCAGAGGCTGCGGCGGTCAGGTGCTCGAGCACAGCGGAGCGCGAGGCGCGGTCGATCTTGTTGACCGCGACGACAGACCCGGTCGGCAGCCGATCCGCCACGAAACGGTCGCCTCGCCCTATCGCCGCATTCGCCTCCACCACGAGCACGCAGACGTCGACGTCGGCGAAGGACTCCGCCGCCGTCTCGTTCAGCCGCTGGCCGAGTGCGGTCTTCGGCTTGTGGATCCCGGGCGTGTCGACGAAGACGAGCTGCGCGTCCGGCCGGTCGAGGACACCGCGGAGGCGGGTCCGTGTCGTGTGCGGGACCGACGCCGTGATCGCCACCTTCTGACCGACGATCCGGTTGAGCAGGGTCGACTTGCCGACATTCGGCCGGCCGACGATCGCGACAAAGCCCGACCGCACCTCTTCGAATCCGCTCACGCCCATGCTCACGGCAGCCTGGTAACGGGAGCTCCGGAGGCCTCGGCCGCATCGGGGACGAACGTCAGCTGTTCGCCGACGCGCCGCTCGACCCGGATGGCGCCGATCCGGCGACCAATGACGCGATCGACCGTCAGCTCGTACGGGCCGACGGCGATGGCCTCACCGGCGGCAGGGACGTGGCCTGCCTTGGCGAGCACCAGCCCGCCGATCGTGTCCCAGTCGTCGTCGACGGGCAGCTCGGCGTTGAGCAGCTCGTTCACCTCGGCCACCGGCATCTTGCCCGAGACCCGGAAGAGCCCCGGGCCGAGAGGTTCGATCAACGGCTCGTTCACGTCGAACTCGTCGACGATCTCGCCGACGAGCTCCTCGATGAGGTCCTCCAGCGTGACCACGCCCGCCGTGCCGCCGTACTCGTCGATGACGACGGCGATGTGGAACTGGCCCCGCTGCATCTCCCGGAGGAGGGGAGCGACACGTGCCGTCTCGGGAACGTAGTGGGCCGTGCGTGCGATCTCACCGACGGGCGCCTTCTCGCGGCCGTCCCGTACCGCGCGCACGAGGTCCTTTGTGAAGGCGATGCCGATGACGTCGTCGATCGACTCGTGGAACACGGGGATGCGGCTGTAGCCCGCCGTGATCGCCCGCTCGAGCACCTCTTCGGCGGGGGACTCGGCGTCGGCCGCGACGACGTCGGGACGCGGCACCATCACCTCGCGTGCAATCGTGTCGCCGAACTCGATGATCTGGTGGATGAGCAGCCTCTCGTCCGTCTCGATCGCCTCGTCCGCGAGAGCGACGTCGGCAAAGGCCAGCAGCTCTGACTCCGTCACGTCGCTGCCCCTGTCGAATGAGCCTCCGCCGGGTGTGACGAAGCGCGCGATCCCGATCAACGCCTTCGAGAGCCAGCGGACGGGCGGGAAGCCGATGAGGGCGGTGACGAGCGGGGCGGCGAGGAGAGCGGCTCGGTCGGCGTGGCGGACGGCCCACTGCTTCGGGACGGCTTCGCCGAAGACGAAGATGACGGTCACCTCGAACGCCGTCGCAGCAGCGACGCCCCATGCCCCGAACAGGCGAGCGGCGACCACTCCGACGAGCGTGGCGGCGACCAACTGACAGATCAGGACGAGCAACAGCACCGGTGCGAGGAAGTGCTCCGGCTGCTCGACGAGCCGTTGGAGGGCCCTCGCGCCGCGGTGGCGAGCGTCGACGAGTGCTTTCGCCTTCGGACGGGACATGCGTGTGAGGCCCGTCTCCGCGAGCGCCAGTACCGCCGAGAACATGAGGAGGATCACGACGGCCGCGAGGAGGATGCCGTCGTCAGCGGTGAAGACGGCGGCGATCACGAGACGCTGCCGCCGTCCTCGGCCGGGCCGTGGTACCGCCCGAGCAGCTCACGCTCGAGCGCCTCCATCTCCTCGGCTTCCTCGTCCTCGTCGTGGTCCATCCCGAGCAGGTGAAGGATGCCGTGCACGAGCAGCAGCGCGAGCTCGTCCTCGTAGGTGCCGGCATGTCGAGGAGCGTTGCGCCAGGCGACTTCCGGGCAGATCACGACGTCGCCGACGAGCACCGGCACACGGTCCTCCTCGGGTGGCAGATCCCGGCCCGGCCCGGTCACGGCAGCGCCTTGGCCGGACGGCGGGGGACCGGGCGCGTCGAGCTCGTCCTCGATCGGGAAGGACAGCACGTCGGTCGGCCCTTTCCTCCCCAAGAAACGCTCGTTCAACGACGCGATCGCCCCCTCGTCCACGAAGAGGACGTTCAACTCCGCCGGTCCCGTGATCTGACGGTCGGCGAGCACTCGCTCGGCGAGGTCGCGCCAGCGGCCCGGTTCGACGGGCCGGTCGGACTGCTCGTCAGCGACGAAGACCTGGATCGCCATGCCGCCCCGTCTCCTCGGTCGGGGCGATGCCTGCGCGCCGCGCGGTGTGACGGTCGTACGCGCTCACGATGTCGCGCACGATCCTGTGGCGGACGACGTCGGCCTGCCCGAGCTGCACGAACGCTATGTCGTCGATGCCGCTGAGCACGTCCTCGAGGCCGACGAGCCCGGACTTGGCGGCGCCGCCCGGGATGTCGATTTGCGTCACGTCGCCGGTCACGACGACTTTCGTGCCGAACCCGATGCGGGTGAGGAACATCTTCATCTGCTCGGCTGTCGTGTTCTGAGCCTCGTCGAGGATCACGAAGCTCGCGTTGAGCGTACGTCCGCGCATGTAGGCGAGCGGCGCGACCTCGATCGCCCCGCGCTCCATGAGGCGCTGCGTGCCCTCGGGCTCGAGCATGTCGTAGAGGGCGTCGTAGAGGGGACGGAGATAGGGATCGACTTTCGCCATGAGGTCGCCTGGCAGGAACCCGAGTCGCTCTCCAGCCTCGACCGCCGGCCTCGTCAGGATGATCCGGTTGACCTCTTTCGCCTGCAGCGCCTGCACGGCGAGCGCGACGGCGAGATAGGACTTGCCTGTGCCGGCCGGGCCGATCCCGAATGTGAGGACGTTGGCGGCGATGGCGTCCGCGTAGCGTTTCTGGCCGGCGGTCTTCGGGTGGACCCGGCGCCCCCTGGACGACCGCGCCACTTCGGCTGCGAGGACCTCTGAGGGCCGGATGTCCTCCTTCACCATCTCGATGGAGCGGCGGAGGTTTGTGAAGTCGAGGCCATGGCCGCGCTCGAGGAGGGCCACGAGCTCCTCGAACAGCTTCCCGACGCGCTCGGCGTCGTGACCGGTGACGTTGATCTCGTTGCCGCGGACGTGGATCTGGGTGCCCTCGAAAGCTTGCTCGACCACCCTCAGCAGCTCGTCCTGCTGGCCGAGCAGGCCGATCATGAGATGGTTCCCCGGAACGAGGATCTTGACCTGGGTGTCGGGCACGGTGATCGAGCGCAGGTTACCGGCGGATCCGCGTTTTTCCTGCGTCAACCGGGGGGCCAGCCGAACCGGCGGCCGCCGAGGACGTGGAGGTGGAGGTGCGGGACGGTGTTGCCGGAGTCGTCGCCCACGTTGAAGACGAGCCGGTAGCCGCCGGCGAGCCCCTCCTGGTCCGCCACCTGGCGCGCGCTGTCGAACATCTCGGCGAGGATGCCGCCGTGCTCGGCGCCGACGGCGGCGGCGTCGGTGACGTGCCGGCGCGGGATGACGAGGACGTGTGTCGGCGCCATCGGGTTGATGTCGCGGAAGGCGTAGGTGTTGTCGGTGGACAGCACCTCGGTTGAAGGAGCGTCGCCCTCCAGGATGCGGCAGAAGAGGCAGTCCGGTTGGCTGTCGGCCATCTGGATCGGTCAGGCCTCGCTCTTCGCCGGCAGCGGGTAGAGGTGCTCGAGCGCACCCGGCTTGATCCTCGCACGCTCGACGAATGCAAGGACGTCGCCCTCCTGCAGCCGGATCACCCGGCCGAGCTTGTAGGCCGGAAGGTCCCCTTCGTCGATGAGGCGGTACAGCGTACGAGTGTTGACGCCGAGGTAGTCGGCCGCCTCGCTCGTGCTCATCCAACGAATGGGGTCAGGCATATGGGCGAGTGTAGCGGCCTCTCTTGACGTTTCAGGTGATCTGACTCAGCAGGTGCGCTCGGTGCCCGCTGTGCCCGCTGCCGTCGCTGTGCCCGCTGCCGTGGGTCGGCACGGCCGGTGGCGGGATGCGCAGGCGGAGAGCGACCTGGTTGGCGAGCAGGCGGCCGGCGAGCGTGAGCACGACACGATCGCTTTTGTCTGGCGCCGGGGTGACAAGACGGTCGAAGGCCGGATCCTCCCCGAGCGGGAGAGCGGCAGCGGGCACGCCGTGGCTGGTCCGCAGCGAGAGCTCGAGGGCTTCGAACGCCCGTTGTGCGGGGTCGAGGTGCTCCGACGCCGCGACGGGGTCGTCACCTCGTTCGACGGCGCCGATGTAGCGCTCGGGCGTCCGCAGGTTCCACCACCGGCGCCCGTCGAGATGGCCGTGAGCGGCGGCGCCGATTGCGAGGTAGTCGCCCTGCAGCCAGTAGTTGAGGTTGTGACGGCTCTCCTGCCCAAGCCGTGCCCAGTTCGAGATCTCGTACCACTCGAGTCCGGCGTCCGCGAGCATCCTGTCCGCGATCTCGTACCTGGCCGCCTGCACGTCCTCGTCGGGATGGCGGGCCGGATCACGCGAGAGGGGCGTCCCCGCCTCGACCGTGAGGGCGTAGGCGCTCACATGGGTTGGCGCCGGCTCGAGCCCGAGGATGCCTTTGATGGTCGCCCGCCAGCTGCCGTCGGTCTCGCCGGCACCGCCGTATATGAGGTCGACGCTGTACGACGTGATCCCGGCTGCGGCGATGGCGGCGACGGCGCTTCGGGCGGCGGCGGGGTCGTGCCGCCGACCCAGACCGCGCAGCACGTGAGCATCGAGCGACTGGACCCCGAGCGAGATCCGGGTCGCACCGGCCTCGGCGGCCGCCAGCGCCCACTGCGGGCTCACGTCCTCCGGGTTCGCCTCGACGGTGATCTCGGCTGCCGGTGCGGTGTCGATCGCCTCCAGTAGACGGAGGAGGTCGGCCGTGGCGAGCTGCGAAGGAGTCCCCCCGCCGAGATAGACGGTGTCTGCCGGCTGCCGTTGCACCTCGGCGATGTGCCGGAGGCAGGCATCGGTGTAGGCCGAGCGGAGCTCGTGGCGGTCCGTCCACGTCGCGAAGGCGCAGTAGTCGCAACGCGACGGGCAGAACGGGATGTGGACGTAGACCGCCGGCGCCGGACGTTCGCGGGCTGCAGGCTGGCCGGGCTGTGTCTCGCACATCGCAACGCGACGCTACTGATCCCCCGCGTCCCCGCCTTGTCGCCGGAGTCCGCTCAGGCGGTGCCGTTGCCGGCCACGGGGAGCAGGAGTCCGAGCTCCTCGAGCCGGCTGACGAGGGCGTCGACGTTGCGGCCGAACATCGACGCCATCACCCGGAGGTCGTCCTCGCGGATCGTCAGCACCTTGCCGTTGAAGTCTTGCCGCTGGACCTGTACCGACGCGAGGAAGTGGCGGAGCAGATCGCGCTCGGGACCGCGTGCCTCGTTCAGGCGCACGAGGTCGATCGTGATCTTTCGGTTGCGCCGTTCGCCACCGCCCGCGCGCGCCGCGCCCATCTGCGACGCCCGGTTGAGCGGGTTCGAGGTGTCGCTCGGGAGCAGCTGGTCGACGGGCACGTCGTAGATCTGTGCGAGGCGCTGGAGGCGGGGTACCGAGATGGTCCGCTCGCCCCGCTCGTAGGCGCCGAGCACCGAGGCCTTGAACTCCTCGCCAGATGCCTTCTCGACGGCCTGCAGGGACAGGCGCTTCTGGCGGCGGACGGCGCGCAGCCGGTACCCGACCGCCTGGGCGTACCGGGCCGCCGCCTCGTCGTCGATGATCCCCTGCTGCCGCATGTGCAACTCTCCGTTCGGGCCGCCTGGCCGGTCCGAGCCACCTCCTCGGCCGGGAGGGCTGATCTTGCCCCGGTCGCGGTAATTGCCGTACGACGGCGACTTCTCGGTGCTCGGCGGCTGCAGCAGGCTCATTCGAGGGCTGTAACCGCTACCGACCACTATTACACCACGATTTGCGTCGGGAATCACACTGAGCGTGGCCGAACGCGTCACTGAGCGTGATATGCCGCGACTTGTCGTGAGGTGCCCCGCGAGAGGATCAGACAGGACGCACGAGGCCGCTGCGAAGCGCCGTGAGGATCGCGCCGCCGACGACGGCGGCCGTCTCGACCCGGAGGACGCTCGTGCCGAGTGCAACCGGCCTGATGCTCTCGCCGGCCGCGATGGCGAGCTCTTCGCAGGACCAACCCCCTTCGGGACCGACGAGGATCGCGGGTGTCGCGAGCGACGGGACCTCTCCTCCCGGCTCGGCGATGCAGAGCCGAGCAGGCGGGGCGACCCCGCCTGCGACGGCCTCACGCGAGGAGCACGGCTCGGCTACCTCGGGCAAATGCACCAGCCGGGCCTGCATCGCCGCCTCCCGCACGATCCGTCGGAGGCGGAGGCTGCGAAGCCGCCCGCCCTCGTCCCCGGGCCGGACCACCGTGCGGTCGCAGATGAGGGGAACGATGCGGTCGATGCCCAGCTCGGCCAGCTTGGCGGCAGCCCACTGCGTCCGGTCGCCCTTGGCGAGGGAGAAGGCCACCGTGATGGCCGGCACCGGTGAGAGCTCGCGCTCGATCGGACCGTCGACCTCGAGGCGCAGCCGCGGCTCGGCGTCTCGCCCCCCACCGCGACTGGGACCGCCGCCGGCCGCCCGGCATGCTCTCCAGCCGCCGCGGCCGTCGCTCGCGACGACGATCTCGCCGTCACGGACCCGCCTGGCCGAACCGAGGTGGCGGGCGTCGTCCGGGGAGAGGGAGGGCGCCTCGAGGTCGTCGACGTAGACGAGCGCCGTGGCAGACCGCAGCGCGGGCGTAGCGTTGGGCTCGGAAGCGGTCAGCGGAAGCTCGAACGGATCTTGGACAGGAGGCCCTGATCGGGCGGGGCGACCTCCTCGCCGCGCAGCTGGGCGAGGTGGCGCAGGAGCTCCTCTTCTTCCTTCGAGAGCTTCGTCGGAGTCTCGACGTCGACGGTCACGAGCAGGTCGCCCCGGTGGCGACTCCGCAGCCTGGGCACGCCCTGACCGCCGATGCGGATGACCGAGCCGGATTGCACCCCGGCGGGGATGTCGACGGTGATCGGGCCTTCGAGCCCCTCCACCTCGACGCTCGTCCCGAGAGCCGCCTGCGCGATTGACACGGGCACGTTCGCGAGGAGGTCGGTCCCGGCTCGCCGGAGGTTTGCTTCGGCTGCCACGCGCAGGTGCACGTAGAGGTCTCCTGGCACGCCACCACGCAGGGCCGCCGGGCCCGCTCCCGAGATCCGCAGCGTCGCGCCGTCGTCGACGCCGGCCGGCACCTCGGCGGTGAGGGTCCGCTCCCTCGTCCGCCTACCCTCCCCCCGGCAGTCGGGGCACGGGCTCGCGATGACCTCGCCGAGGCCGTGGCAGCGCCCGCACGGTGAGCTCGTGACCATCTGGCCGAGAAACGACTGCCGCACCCGCTGTACCTGCCCCGTCCCGCGGCAGTCGGGGCAGGTGGTCGGGGTCGTCCCGGCCCGCGCGCCGCTCCCGCCACAGGCATCGCAGGCAACCGGAAGTTGCACGGTCAGGTCCTTCTCGGCGCCGAAGGCCGCCTCGGCGAGCGTCAGGTCGAGGAACACCTCGGCGTCCGACCCACGCCTCGCACCAGGCCGCGCCGTGGCGCCGAACCCGCCCTGCTGGCCACCGAAGAACGTCTCGAAGATGTCGCCGAGGTTCACGCCGAACCCGAAGGGGTCGCCGCCCGCGCCACCCGGGCCGCCTCCTCCCGTGCCGCGAACGGCATCGGGGCCGAACATGTCGTAACGCTGGCGCCGCTCCGGGTCGCGGAGTGTCTCGTAGGCGAGCGTCACCTGCTTGAAGCGCTCCTCCGCTTCGGCGTCCCCCGGGTTCGCGTCGGGGTGCAGCTCTCGTGCGAGCCGTCGATAGGCGCGCTTCAGCTCCTCGTCGGTCGCGTCGCGACCGACGCCGAGGAGTTCGTAGTAGTCGGTTGCCACACTCATCGGGCTCGCTTCCGGCTCATTGCTCGCACCTGTCGACGCCGCCCGGCTACTCGTTCTCGAGCTCGCGCGACAGCCTCTGCCCCACGACGGCCACGGCTGCCAGCGCCTGCGGGTAGTCCATGCGCGTCGGCCCGAGGATACCGATCGTCCCGACGGCTTCGCCCTCGGAGCCGAACGGAGCCACGACGAGCGAGCACTCTGCCAGCGACTCGAGTCCGTGCTCGGACCCGATCGACACGCGCTGGCCCTTCGTGAGCACGTCGCGCAGCAGCGAGACGACGACGAAAGACTGCTCGAGGATCGACATGACCGCCCGCACCTGCTCCACCGCCTCGAAGTGCTCGAGCATCCGGGACGCCCCCCCCACGAAGACCTGGTCGACAACGAGGTCGAGGGACAAGGGGGTGTCGATCACGTCACGGGCCAGCTCGACCAGTGCGTCGAGCTCGGCGCGGCCGCTCGGCGTGAGAGCTGTGCCGCCGCTCGAGAGCTGCTGCGCCGGGTGTCCGGAGAAGTGCTCGTCGATGTAGTTCGAGGCCGCTCGCAGGTCCTCGTCCGGCACGTTCTCGTCGATGGCGATGCTTCGCCGGTCGATCGTCCCGTTCGAGTACACGAGGACGAGCAGCGCCACGTGCGGAGACAGGCGGGTCAGCAGCGCGGAGCGGACCACGAGGCGCTCGTGCGCCGGCGGCACGACGATGGCAGCGGTATCGGTGAGCTCGGCGAGGAGCCGGCTCGTGTCCGCCAGCATCCGCTCGAGCTCGCCGTGCGCCCGAGAGAAGAACTCCTGCACCTGCTCCTGCTGCGCCGCGCCGAGCGGCAGCGGCGGCGCCAGGTGGTCGACGAAGAAGCGATATCCCTTGTCCGTCGGCACCCTTCCCGCGCTCGTATGGGGGTGGGAGAGGTAGCCGTCGCGCTCGAGCGCCGCCATGTCGGCACGGACCGTCGCGGGAGACACGTCGACAGTGGGGTCGCGGGCGACCTGAGACGACCCGACGGGGACCGACGTCTGGACGTAGTCGGTCACGACTGCCTTCAGGATGGCGGCCTTTCGGTCGTCGAGGTCGCGCGCCGATTGCGACTCGCCAGCGCTCGTGTCGTTCGGCGTGGGGTCGTGCTCACTCACAGCACCGGCAATTTTACCGGTCACAGGTCCTCATGCCCTGGCCATCGGCGTTCGGGAGCCTGGAGCCCCGGGCGGAGCCCGGACGAGCGCACGGAGGAGGCCGGTCAGTCGTCGAGGCGCAGAGCCGAGATGAACGCTTCCTGTGGCACCTCGACCCGACCGATGTTCTTCATGCGCCTCTTGCCTTCTTTCTGCTTCTCGAGGAGCTTGCGCTTGCGCGTGATGTCGCCGCCGTAGCACTTCGCGAGGACGTCCTTCCGCCTCGCCTTCACGGTCTCGCGGGCGATGATCCGACCGCCGATCGCAGCCTGGATCGGCACGTCGAACAGCTGGCGAGGGATGAGCTCCCGCAGCTTCGCTGCCATCTTACGGCCGTACTCCTGTGCCCGTGTCTTGTGCACGATCGAGCTGAAGGCGTCGACAGGAGCCGAGTTGAGGAGGATGTCGACCTTGACCAGGTCCTCGCGCTGATAGCCGGCGGGCTCGTAGTCGAGGCTGGCGTAGCCTTTCGTACGGCTCTTCAGCTGGTCGAAGAAGTCGACGACGACCTCCGCGAGCGGGACGGCATAGATGAGCTCCACCCGTTCGGGCGAGAGGTACTGCATCTTCTCGAGGTTCCCGCGCCGGGTCTGGGCGAGGTCCATGACGGTGCCTGTGTACTCCGCCGGTGTGATGATCGTGAGGCGCAGCACCGGCTCGTCGATGAACTCGATGTTCTGGGCCGGAGGCATGGCCGACGGGTTGTCCACTTCGACCGTCTGCCCGTTGGTGAGGTGGGCGAGGTACTCGACCGAGGGCGCGGTCGCGATGAGGGAGAGGTCGAACTCGCGCTCGAGGCGCTCGCGGGCGATCTCCATGTGGAGGAGGCCGAGGAAGCCGCACCGGAAGCCGAAGCCGAGCGCGGCTGACGTCTCGGGCTCGAAGGTGATCGAGGCGTCGGAGAGCTGGAGCTTCTCGAGCGCTTCGCGGAGCTCGGGCAGCTCGTCGCCGTCGACGGGATAGAGACCGCAGAAGACCATCGGCTTCGGATCGCGGTAGCCCTCGAGCGGTGTAGCGGCCGGCTTGGCGGCGTCGGTGACCGTCTCACCGACCTTCGCCTCGCCGACGGACTTGATCCCGGCGATCAGGTAGCCCACTTCGCCGGGACCGAGCTCGTCCACCGGCACGCTGTGGGGCGTGCGGATGCCGATCTCCTCGACCTCGTGAGTGGTGCCGGCGATGAACAGCCGGACTTTCGAGCGCGTGCGCATGGTGCCGTCGACCACGCGGATGGCGTTGACGACGCCGCGGTACTGGTCATAGTGCGAGTCGAAGATGAGCGCCCGCAGCGGGTCCGTCGGGCTCCCGACTGGCGCGGGGATGCGGGCGACGACGGCGTCGAGGAGGTCGGCGACGCCCTCGCCGGTCTTGGCGGAGATGCGCAGTATGTCGTCGCCGGGGAGGCCGAGCACCTGCTCGATCTCACCCGCGTAGCGATCGGGGTCGGCAGCAGGAAGGTCGATCTTGTTGAGGGCCGCCACGATCTCGAGGTCGTGCTCGAGCGCGAGGTAGCAGTTCGCCAGCGTCTGCGCCTCGATACCCTGGGATGCGTCCACGAGGAGGACGACGCCCTCGCAGGCTGCGAGCGAGCGGCTCACCTCGTAGCCGAAGTCGACGTGCCCCGGGGTGTCGATGAGGTGCAGGACATGAGACTTCCATCTCACCCGCACGTTCTGTGCCTTTATGGTGATGCCGCGCTCGCGTTCGATGTCCATCGAGTCGAGGTACTGCTCGCGCATCTCCCGCGCGTCGACGGCACCGGTCATCTCGAGGATGCGGTCCGACAGGGTCGACTTGCCGTGGTCGACGTGGCTGATGATGGAGAAGTTGCGGATGTGCGCGGTGTCGGTCAAGGTCCCACCATGGTGCCAGAGGCGGTAGCCCGTTTCGGCCGGGGCAGGGCGGCTGCTAGCATCTTTGCCTGCACGCGTGCGGCTCGCGCCGATCGTACGCGCCCCTGTCGCGAAGCACCTGCCCGAGGACAACATGGCGAACATCAAGAGTCAGATCAAGCGGAACCGCCAGAACGAGCGCCGTCACGAGCGCAACAAGGCGGTGCGCTCTGAGCTCAAGACGAGGACGAAGAACGCGATCCGAGCGGCCGAGTCGGGAGCCGACGACGTCGGCGAGCGGCTGCGAGAAGCCGTCAAGCGCCTCGACAAGGCTGCCGCGAAGGGAATCATCCATCCCAACCAGGCTGCCCGCCGCAAATCGCGCCTTGTCCGTCAGATCTCAGGGCTCGTCTCCGAGCATCCCGGCGAGTAGCCGCTCGGCGCCGCGGGGCGAGCTGGTCCCAGTTCCGCAGCTCAGCCCGTCGGAGCTGGACGCCGTCGCCCTCCTCGAGGAGGCGTGCCGCGCGCACGACGGCGGTCGCCTGAAGCTCGAGTGGCACTCGCTGCGCAGCCGCCCGTCGGGCACGACGAGCGACTTCCTCTGGGTGGACGGCGAGGACGTCATCGGGTTCGTCGGCCTCTACCAGTGGCGGCCGATCGAGCTCGAGCTCTGCGGCATGGTCGATCCCCGGTGGCGGCGGCAGGGGATCGGGGATCGGCTCTATGACGCCGCCGCTGCGGAGGTCGCTCGAAGGGGCCCGGCGCGCGCGCTCTTGATCGTGGACCGGGCGTTGGAGGCCGGGCGGCGTTTCGCTCTCTCGCGCCGAGGAGAGCTCGACCACTCCGAGCACCGGATGCAACAGCGCAGGGAGCCGGAGCTGCGGCGCGGCCTTCCTCCGGTGAGGACGCGCCCTGCCACGAGCGCAGATGCCGACTTCGTCGTCAGCTGCCTCGCATCCGCCTTCGACGACGAGCCTTCGACCTACGAGCCGGGCGACGAGGAGGCGGTGCGTGGCCTCGTCAGCGCGACGACCATCATCGTGGAGGCTGCGACGGCCGCGCCGGTCGGCATGATGAGGGTGGAACGAGACGGCGGGGCCGCCTCGATCTACGGGTTCGCCGTCATCCCGGAACGCCAGGGCCGCGGTTACGGCCGAGCAGCCCTCTCGATGGTGACACGGGATCTGCACCGGTCCGGGGTCGGAGTCGTCTCGCTCGAGGTGCTCTCGACGAACGACAGCGCGCTTCATCTCTACGAGACGTGCGGCTTCGACGCCATCGGGACCGAGGACTACTACTCGATGCCCATCGAGTCGATGCCGCACGTCTCGTAGCGCCAGCGCCGGCTCCGGCTCGCCACGGACCGGCTGCACGGCCGCTGACAGGAGCGGCGCCGCAGTCTCGGGTGCTCAGACCGAGTGGGCGACGCGATCGCGACCTGCGCGCTTCGCCTCGTAGAGGGCCGCGTCCGTGCGCTGAAGAAGGCGGCCGAGGTCGGAATCGCGCTCGGACAGCTCGGCGACGCCGACCGAAGCGGTCACTGCGACCGGGCCGGCTGCGGTCGTGATCGGGGTCTCGGAGATGACGTGGCGCAGCAGTTCGGCGAGCTCGGCGGCGGAAGGCAGGTCGCTGTTCACGACGAGGGCGAACTCCTCGCCCCCGTACCTGCCGAGCACGTCCCCCGAGCCGACGACCCCCGCGATCCGCTGCGCGACGGCACGGATGACGTCGTCGCCGGATGCGTGCCCGTACCGGTCGTTCACGTCCTTGAAGTGGTCGATGTCGAGCATCATGGCCGAGAGCGGGTCGTGCGTCTGGCGCGCCTCTGCGAAGGCACGGCGCGCAAGCTCGAAGAAGTGGCGGCGGTTCGCCACACCGGACAGCTCGTCTCGCTGAGCGAGCGTCTGGACCCTGCTGAACAGCTGGGCGTTCTCGTAGGCAACCACTCCCTGCCCGGCGAGTGCGGCGACGATCTTCGTCTGCGTCTCGCCGAAGGCGTTCGGCCGGCGCGCGATCACGACGAGCGCACCGATTGCCTGCTCGCGGACGACGAGTGGCGCGATGACGAAGGAGCCGCAGCGGCCGAGGAGGGCGAACAGCGGTGAGTTCCGGTCCGACATCACAGTGCTGACCGCGAGTGGGCTGCGCGAGCGCAACGCCTCGGCGATCTCGGGCTGGTCGGCCCTCGCGATGTCGTAGCCCTCGGGCGGGAGGTTCACCCCCGATCCGACGGCCGCCGCCACCTCGAGGCGCTCTCCGTCAGCGAGCAGGATCGCTCCGGCGTCAGCTGAGAGCGCCCCGACGGAGGTCTGCAGCGTCGCCCGGAGGACCCCGCGGGGCTCGAGGCTCTGGCCGAGCGTGCGCATCGAATCGCGGAGGAGCTCGGCCACTTCGCGCTGGCGCCGCTCGCTCGCCACCGAGAGCTCCATCTCTGCCAGCCGAGCGGTCTCGAGAGCGAAGGCGACGTGGCTCGTGATCGCCGAGAGGATGGCGACGTCGTCGTGGGTGAAGATACCCTTCGCAAGCCGGCTGTCGAGGTAGACCACGCCGAGCAGGCGGTCCTCCATCACGAGTGGCGCCACGAGGATCGATCGCAGCCCGTGGGTGACGGCGGATTCCGAGCCGATGGCGGCTCCCTGTTCCGTGCCGGTGAGGACCATCGCCTCGTGCGTCGCCGTCACCCGGTCTACGATCGTCGAGGAATACCCGGTCAGCTCAACGATGTCGTTGCCGCTCGCGTCACGGCCGATGTGGGGACGGACGGTGCCGGTCGTCTCGTTCGTGAGGAACAGCAGAGCTCGCTCCGCGTTCAGGATGCGCACCGTCTCGTCGAGCGCCATGCGGATGAGCTCCTCCGGGTCGAGGACGCGGGCTGCGGCCGAACCGACCTGCAGCAGCGCCTCGAGCTGGCGCGCGGCACGGGTCGCGCCACGCAGTGGACCTGCGCCTCCGCCTCCCGCCCCTGCCGTGTGCAGATACTGGTGCGAGACCCGCTCGCGCGCCTGGTGCCGGCGCCTGGCGCCGCCGAGTCTGCCGTCACCGTTGTTCCCGTCTCCGCTGTCTTTGGCGCCGCCGCCGCTGTCATCGCCGCTCGTGGGTCTGTGCCCGGCGATCGCCACCGACTGCGAGGCCGGCCTCCGCGACGCCGGAGCCGTCCGGAGATCCGGCGGCTGGATCCACCGGACGAAAGCGGACAGGCCGAGGTCCTCGGCGAGGCGGCTGGCGGTGATCGCGGTCCGCTCGGCCTCCTGCTCGAAACCGACGCCTGCGAGTGCCCGCGAACGCGCCATCGCGAGCGCGACCTCGACACCGGGCGCGTCCTGACCGATGAGGAGTGACTGTGCACGAGTGACGAGGGGCAAGGCCTTCCCGTGGCGTCCGACTGCGACGAGGTAGCCGGCCCTGGCGGCGAGGTGGTACGCCTTGAGAAGAGGTGTCCGGGCGGCGATCCCCATCTGGCGCACGGCCCGCCGCGCCCGTCGACGTCGCTTGCGACGCTCCTCCTCACCGGCTGAGAGCAGCTGGCCGACGCGCCCGAATGCCTGGATTGCCCAGAAGGCCGAGAATGCGTACGGGCAGTTCCACGGCGGGAGCTTGGCGGAGTGGAACCTCGCGACCGCCTCTTCGAACGGCTCGCCGAGCTCGTTCGAGCCGAAGTGGAAGCTCGTGAGCGCGAGCTGGTACGCCGCCAGGGTGACGCGGCTCGGAGGCTGGCTCTCGAAGTGCTCGCTCACGCGGCGGATCCGCTCGAGGCCGGCGCTCGGCTGGTCGAGGAAGCCGGCCAGCGCGATGCCCACGAAGTCGAAGGCGCGCACGTCCTGCTCACCGTTCTGCCCGACCGGGCGCCCGCGCGCGAGCGCCTGGTCGAGCCACGTGACCTCCTCGAGGACGCGGCCCCGCAGGGCGAGGCTCAGGCACAGCTGGAGCACGCCTGTCGACATCTCGCCCGCCGAGAGCCACCGGGAGTCCTGACGGAGGGTCTCGGCCAGCAGCTGCTCCGAACGGACCGACTCGCCCTGGAACTCGAGGCTGATCCCCTCCACGAGCCTGGCGTGCGCCCGGGCGTGCGGGTCGCCCGTGGCGTCGGCGACGCGGCGTACGTGGCGTGCCGTCCAGCGGGCGAGGTGGATCAACCGGATCTGAGCGAACAGCGAGCCGAGAGCCGAGTAGACGGCGACGTACTCGCGCGAGTGCCCGATCCGGTTCGCCGGCAGGGTTGCCCGGATCGCAACGGCGATCTCCATCCCGGAGCGGTGCTCCTGGTTCGCCGCGTACCCGGCGTACTCGAGCAGGCGGCACTGCAGCCTGAGACGTTCGCGTGACGCGGCTGGTGCCCGCCCGAAACCGATCCTCGTGACACCGACCAACGCCGCCAACAGGCAGTAGGCGATGCTCGTGACGAAGAGCCCCACTCTGTTTCGCGGCAGCGCCTTGCCGATGACGGCGAGACCTCTCCGGGCCTGTGCGAGAGACCGCTCCCCGTCACCGTGCGCGAAGTACACGCGCGCCATCGCCTCGTGAACGCGCGCCGCCTGCGCACCGCCGGGCTCGAGGCTGAGCGCCCGTTCGTAACGTTCGAGTGCTGCTGCCACGTCGTGGCCCCGAGCGAGGGCGTTTCCGTAGTCGGCGTGGAACGTGCCGTCGACCGGGAGCGAGCACTCCTCGGCGATCGAGTCGGAGGCAGCGAAGAACGCGAGCGCCTCCTCGTCCGCCTGCGCCGACAGCGCGAGCCGCGCCGCCCGGTAGTTCGCCTGAAACGCCTTCACCGGCTCGGCCTCCACCTCACCGAGGGCGTAGTGCCGGGCGAGGTCGTAGACGGCCTCGGGGCGGGTGTCGCCGGAGTCCTCGAGCGCCCGGGCGAGCAACTGGTGCGCCCGGCGCCCGGCTTCCAGGTCGAGCGCCGAGAGCAGCGTCTCGCGCACGCCCTCGTGGAGGAAGCTGTACCGGTCCGCGCCGTACGGCTCGATGACGCGGTGCCGCGCCGCCTCGCCGAGAGCGACGTGGATGTCGCCGAGCGGCCACTGCGTGATCGTTGCCAGCAACTCGGGGGCGAAACGGGCCCCGATCACCGCCGCCTCCGTCAACAGCCACCGGGTGGAGGGACGGAGCGATTCGAGACGACGTAGCGCCAGTCCGAGCACGTCTGTCGGCAGATCGAGGTTGGCGAGCGCTTCTGAGTCGACCGAGAACGTCCCCCAGCTCGGCCGCAGCACACCCGCGTCGAGAGCGGAGCGGAGGTACTCGATGGCGGCGGCGGGGTTGCCGTTCGCCCGGATCGTGATCTCGGTCGACAGGTTCGCGTCGAGCGTGTCGCCGCCGAGCTGGCGCCGGAGGATCTGCTGGATCTGCTCGTCGGAGAGTGCGGGCAGCTCCATGCGCCGCCGCATGCTCTCGGCAAGCGCTTCCCGGAGGTGGTTGAGGGTGGGATGGGTGGCGCGGTCGTTTCTCGCCGTGAGCACCACGAGCAGCGGAAGCCGTTCGAGCTCGGGGGCCATGTAGGCGAGGACCCGCTGGGTGGCGTCGTCGGCGAGATGGGCGTTGTCGACCACGAGGAGCATGGCGTTCGGACTGGCCATCGCCAGTGCCGTCAAGAGGTGCGCTGCCTCGATGACGGCGAACTCGTGCCAGCCGCCGTCAACGCCCTCGCCCGGCCGGGCCAGGTAGCGGTCGAGCTCTGACGAGAGGCCGGCGAGGGAGCTTGCCGTGCCGGGCTCGGCAAGCTGCAGCTGTGTCGTGAGCCGGCGCAGCTCCTCGGGATCGCGGATCTCGAGGTCCGCCAGGAAGCGGCCGACCCCTTGCGCGAGCGGCCCGATCGGTCCCGGGTGGTCCGGCGTGAGGTGGGCCTGGACCACCGCGACGCCTCCTGCCCTGGCTGCACGTACCAACTCTTCGGCGAGCCTCGTCTTGCCCGCTCCCGGCTCGGACTCGATGAGGACGGCGGCGCCGGAGCTCGTCTCGCGCGTCTCGTTCAACATCTCGGCGAGCGCCGCGAGCTCGTCGTCGCGCCCGACGATCGCCGTCTCGGCGTATCCGGGGTCGTCGACGATCGCGTGGCCGAGGGGCGCGTCGGCGGCGAGGGTCCCGCGCCGGAGGGCCGAGAGGTCAAACAGCAGGGATGAGGCGTTCCAGTAGCGGTCGTCCGGGTCCTTCGCGAGTAGCCGCTCGACGATCCGGCTCACTTGTGGCGAGACGCCCTCCCGCAGGCTGCGCACGTCGGGAGCAAAAGACACCGCGTGCATCCGGACGACCTCTCCGGCGTCGGCGGAGTCGAACGGCGGCCGACCGGTCAGGCACTCGAAGAGGACCGCGCCAAGCGAGTACAGGTCGGAGCGACGATCGACCGGGCGCCGGACCATGCCGGTCTGCTCGGGCGCGCTGTACAGCAGGGTGCCGACGACCGCGTCGTCGGGTTGACGGGTCCCGGTCGGCGTCGCGAGGCCGAAGTCGATGAGGACGGCCGTTCCGTCCTCACGGATGACGATGTTGCGCGGTGCCACGTCGCGGTGGACGAGGCCGACGCGGTGGGCGGCGTCGAGGGCCGAGGCGACGTCGCACACGATGGCGATCGCCTGGGGCTCGCCGAGTGCACCCTCACTCGCGAGCAGCTCGGCGAGCGTCTGACCGCCGATGAGCTCCATGACGAGGTAGGCGACCCGGCCGTCGTCGCCGAGCTCGTAGACCTTGCCGAGGCAGGGATGCCGGATCGCGGCGAGGATCGCAGCCTCCCGCCGGAAGTTGAAGCGTGCCGGGTCGTCGGGGCCCGACAGCTCCTTCACCTTGACGGCGTACTCCCTGCCCGCTCGCAGCGCGCGATAGACGGCGGTGGTTGCTCCCCGCCCGAGCTCCTCCACGAGCTCGAATTCCGGAATCGCGATCCTCGCCGCGTCCGTCGGCACCAGCCCCCCAACATTCGGTCAAACGGCGGTGACCCGTACGCCCGTCCAGCCCTTCCCGGGCGCGACACCTGCCCGAAGCATAGCCTCGACGACGAGCGACGCCGGGGGCAGAGGCGCGTCAGGACCCCGATGCGAGCGGCAGCTTGAGCGGCGGAGACCCGCCGTCGAGCGTCGTCGTCATGATGCTCTGCCCGTTCGCCATGCCGAGCTCCCACGCACCGACTCCGCCGACATGGAAGGCCGCTGCCAGCGCGACCTTCAGTGCGACCGACACGGGGTCCTCGTACCAGGTCTGGTGCCACTGCCCGTCGCGCCTGAAGGACGTGTACGGCGTCTCGGTCACGGGGTCCCACCGCCCTGGCCTTCCGGCGGCGACGACAGCGTCGTAGCTGACGGCGTAGGGGGTGCCGATCGTGTCCGCCGGGAGCGTCCGCCGCGTCGCGGTGAAGTCGTAGCCGTAGAACGGGATGCCGAGGATGACCTTCGAGCGCGGCACGGCGCTGACGAAGCTGGCGAGCGAGCTCGCATCCGACAGGTCGGCCCCGGCGAGCGGAGCCGTCGCACCGGGGGACAGCTGGTCGTTCATGTCGTAGGCCATGACGAAGAGCTGGTCCGCATACGGAGCGAGGGCCCGGACGTCGAAGAAGCTTTCGGGGTCGACGGCCGCCTGCGGGAAGGTGTTGAGGACGACCGACCAGGACGAGTCGATCGCCTTGAGGCGCGTCGAGAACGCCTTGAAGAACCGCACGAAACCGTTCCGCGCGGAGGCCACCTGACCTTCGAAGTCGAGATCGACGCCGTCGAAACCGTACCTCCGCAACAGCAGAGCCACCTGGTCCGCGAGCGTCGTACCGCTCCCTGGCCTTGCCGCCAGTGCTTCAAGCGTCGGCTGGTCCACCGCGTACAACGTCAAGAGGGCCCGGACGCCCGCGGCGTGGGCTTTCGTGATCATCGTCGACACGCTGCCACTCACGAGTGCGTTCCACCCCATGCCGCTCCTCACGATCACGCCTCCGCGCCTCACCCGGAGCGCGTAATAGGCGATCTCCGAGAGGGCCGCGTAATCGATGGTGCTCACGTCGCTCATCTCCCAGCTCGGCAGGAACCCGAGCACCACTCTCGATCCGAGCCCGCGGCCGAAGGCGGCGGCAGGCAAGAGCGGCGCCGGAGCCCCGGGGCGGGTGGGGATGGCCACGTGGATGCTCGACCTGGCGTTGTCGAGCGCCTTCTGGATCGCCGCGTCGAACTTGGCGTAAGGGCTCGTGACGGGCGGCGGCGTGGGCACCGTCGTCCCGGTGGCGAACAGGCCGCACGAGGACGAGGCGAGAAGGAGGCAGGAGAGCGCCAGGAGAGCTCCGGCGCGGCGGGCCGTCCGCGTGTGCCGCCAGCGCGTCATGGAGGCCGCAGCGTAGCGCCCGCCATGGCGTGACGGTTCCCGGGGTGAGCGTCTTCGCATGATCGCCCGTCAGACGTGTCCGGTCCGAGGGTGCTGCAGCTCAGTACGCTTCGGGCGATGGTGTTCGTCGAGATTTTGCGGCTCATCGTCGTGCTCGCCGGGGCGCTCGTCGGCCTGGCGGTCGGCGGGAGCGGCAGCACGACGGGCCGCGCGGTCGGGGCGGTCATCGGCGTCCTGGTCGGTTACGTGCTCGGCGGCATCGCCGGGCGCCTCGTCGTGCGCGGCGTCCGCCGTGCGAACCGGTCGCTCATGGACATCCCGGCACTGGAGATCCTGGCTGGCGCGTTCCTTGCCGGCCTCGGGTTCCTCGTCGGCGTGGTGCTCTGCCTGCCCCTGTTCTTCTTCGTGCACGGTGACTTCGACTATCCGATCGCGGCGGCCGTGGCGTGGGTCTTCGCCGCGATCGGCTTCCGCATCGGAGCCATGAACGGCAGGCGCATCGCCGAGTCGGCACGCATCATGCGCAAGCTCGACCCGATCCAGCAGGCGCCGGAAGGGTCCGTCCTGGTGGACACGAGCGCTGTGATGGATCGTGCGTTCCTCGTGCTCGGCACGGCGGGCCTCTTGGGGCGAGAGATCCTCGTCCCCGAGCCTGTCGCCGACGAGCTCCGCACACTCACCGAGAGCCCCGACCACGTGTCGTCGCGCCGGGCGAGGCGCGGGCTCGAGGCAATCGACGCCGTGCGCTCCGCCGGCATCACCGTGAGCATCGTGCCCGGTGACTTTCCGGACGCGGCGATGACCGAGGAGAAGGTGCTGCAGCTGGCATCGCGCCTCGGCGTGCGTCTGTACACGAGCTCGAGCGAGGTCGCCCGCAGCCACGTCGAGGTGCCGATCGTCGACCTGCGCATGCTCGTGAGCGACCTCGCCCCGGACCACGTCCCCGGAGAGCTGCTCTCGGTCGACCTCGTCCGGACCGGCCGCCAGAGCGGCCAGGCGATCGGCTACCTGCCGGACGGCGACATGGTCGTCGTGAACGAAGCCGACCACCTCGTCGGGCAGAAGGCTGTCGAGGTGGTCGTGCTCTCCACCCGCCCGACGAACCAGGGCCTGCTCGTGTTCGCCCGCGTGGCGTCGGAGATCTCGAACGGAACGGGCGACACGGCGATCAGAGCTGTTTGATGGCGGCGACGAGCTTCGTCAGGGAGTCCTTGGCGTCGCCGAACAGCAGCGTCGTCTTCGGATCGAAGAGCAGCTCGTTGTCGATCCCCGCGAAGCCAGGGCGCATCGAACGCTTCAGGAAGACGATGTTCTTCGCCTCGTCGACGGAGAGGATCGGCATGCCGTAGATCGGGCTCCCCGGTGAGTTCTTCGCGGCCGGGTTCACCACGTCGTTCGCCCCTACGACGAGTGCGACGTCGGTGAACTGGAACTCCGGGTTGATCTCGTCCATCTCCTTCAGCTGCTCGTATGGCACGTTGGCCTCGGCGAGAAGGACGTTCATGTGCCCCGGCATCCGGCCGGCCACCGGGTGGATGGCGTATTGCACGTCGATGCCGCGGCTCTCCAGCAGCTCGGCCAGCTCCCTTGCCACGTGCTGCGCCTGGGCGACGGCGAGGCCGTAGCCGGGCACGATGATCACCTTCTGCGAGTAGGCGAGCAGGACAGCGATGTCCTCGGCGCTCGCAGACCTCACGGTCCGGTCGGCGGACCCCTCCGCCGTCCCTGCCGTGATGACCGAACCAAACGCCGAGAACAGGATGTTGGGCAGCGACCGTCCCATGGCGGCGCTCATCATCCGTGTCAGCAGGGTGCCGGATGCGCCGACGAGCGTCCCGGCCACGACGAGAACGAAGGAGTGCAGCACGAAGCCGCTCGCCGCCACCGCGAGCCCGGTGAAGGAGTTGAGGAGGGAAATGAGCACCGGGACGTCGGCGCCGCCGATCGGCAGGACGAAGGCGATCCCGAACAGGAGCGCGAGGATCCCGATGACCGCCACGAGCCAGTTGTGAGGGGAGACGCAGACGGCGATGGCGAGCCCGAGCGTCCCACCCCCGACGACGGCGTTCATCACCTGCTGGCCGGGGTAGGTGATCGGCCGGCCGGTCACGAGCTCCTGGAGCTTGGCGAACGCCACGACCGAACCGGCGAACGAGACGCAGCCGATGATCACGCCGAAGAGGACTTCGACGACCTGGTAGACGGCAAGCTTCGACGGGTTCGCATTCACGAACTCGGTGAGCGAGATGAGTGCCGCGGCACCTCCGCCGACGCCGTTGAAGGCGGCCACCATCTGCGGCATCGCCGTCATCTTCACGAGGCGGGCCGCCGGGAAGCCGATCACCGCGCCGATCGCCATGGCGCCGATCATGAGTCCGAAGTTCGTCAACCCCGGTGTCGCGAAGGTCATCGCGATGGCGAGCGCCATGCCGGCCGCGCCGAGGAGGTTGCCATATCGAGCGGTCTTCGGGCCGGACAGCCCCTTCATGGCGAGGATGAAGCAGATCGCCGCGATCAGGTAGGCGAAGCGGATGCCGGTGTCGAGGCTCATGATCTCGGCTCGCCGGGTTCGGTGACAGCGGGTCCCGTGACGCCGGGATCGGTGGCGTCGGCGTCTATGACGACAGTGGGGTCGGGTCTCTCGATGAGCGTCGTCGGCTCGGCGGCGGGCGCCTCCTCCGGCGCCTCCGATGCCACCGGTTGCGTCGCTGCCTCGGGCGATGCGGGAGCCGGCGCTGCCGGTGCCGCGGGCGCCGGCTCGGGCGCCGTGGCGGCGCGCCCGGGCTGGCGCCCCTTGAACATCTCGAGCATCCGGTCGGTCACGACGAACCCGCCGACGACGTTCAGCGTCGCCAGCACAACCGCGAGGAAGCCGAGGGTCAGCTCGAGCGCGCCGTGGGAGGTGCCGAGCACGATCATCGAGCCGACGAGCACGACGCCGTGCAGGGCGTTGGTCCCCGACATGAGCGGGGTGTGGAGGATGCTCGGGACCTTCGAGATGACCTCGAAGCCGACGAAGGCCGAGAGGACGAAGATCGTGATGAGGGTGAGGATGTCGCCGCCGCTCATGCCGCCGTCCCCGCCAGCAGGTCGCGGGTCGGCGTGTGGAGAACCTCGCCGTCGTGGGTGACACAGGTCCCGGCGACGATCTCGTCGCCGAAGTCGGGCGCGAACGCTCCGTCCTTAGCGAGAACGCCGAGGAGCTCGGCGATGTTGCGGGAGTAGAGGAAGCTCGCGTGCATCGGCATCGAGCTCGGCATGTTCAGCGCCCCGTACACGACGACGTCGCCAACCTGCACCTCCTCCCCCGGCTTGGACAGCTCGCAGTTCCCGCCTGACTCGGCGGCGAGGTCGACGACGATGCCGCCCGGCGGCATGGCGTGCACCATCTCGGCGGTCACGAGCACCGGGGCCCTCCGCCCCGGGATGGCGGCAGTCGTGATGACGGCGTCGGCCGCGGCCACCTCCTTCGCGATGAGCGCCCGCTGCCTGTCGAGGAAGTCCTCTGACTGCTCCCGGGCATAGCCGCCCTGTCCTTCCTGCGCCTCGAGGTCGAGCTCCACGAAGGCCGCGCCGAGCGACTTCACCTCCTCGCGCGCCGCCGGCCGCACGTCATAGGCGCGGACGACGGCCCCGAGGCGGCGTGCGGTCGCGATCGCCTGCAGGCCGGCGACGCCTGCGCCGAGCACGAGCACCTTGGCGGGCGGGACCGTGCCTGCCGCCGTCATGAACAGCGGGAAGAAACGCGGTAACCGCATCGCCGCCACCAAGGCCGCCCGGTAGCCGGACACCGTCGCCTGTGACGAGAGGGCATCCATCGACTGGGCCCGGCTTATGCGGGGGAGGAGGTCGAGGGAGAAGGCCGAGATGCGGCGCTCTGCAAGCACTTTCACGAGCTCGAGGTCGCTCCCGGGCTGGAGGAAGCTCACCACCGCCGATCCTGGGCGGAGCGCCTGCGCCTCGCCGACGGTCGGAGGCTGCACCTTGCAGACGACATCCGCCCTCTCGAAAGCGGATCGGGCGTCGGGGGCGATGTGTGCCCCTTTTGCCTCGAAGCTGGTATCCGGGAAGAGCGCGGCAGCTCCGGCGCCGGTCTCGACGAGGACGTCGACCCCGGCAGCAGTGAGTCTCGGGAGTACGTCAGGGGTCAGAGCGACCCGGCGCTCGCCGGTTGCGCTCTCACGTGGCACGGCCGCCTGCATGGCCGTGGTCTACCAAAGCCGCGACGGCCGAGCAAAGGAGGCGACCATGCCGCAGCCCCGCTCCTCCCTGGCGAAGCCGCTCTCGGCAGATGAGAGTCGGCTGGCCAGGATGCAGCGGCTGTCCCGCCACCCCGCTCCGTCGCCTCGGCGTTCTCTACCGTCGAGGGATCCAAGGTGGGCATCGGAGCCGAGGGCCAGCGTGTCGGCTTCCTCGATCAGGACAACCCCCTCACCGGTGATCTCCCCCAGGGGCGAGCGGGCCGCGCCACCTGCCGGCGACCTCTTCCCGCAACTGTCGGCCAGCCCGCCGCCCGTAGACTGACGCTCGTGGTACGTCCTGAAAGCTGGATCACCCCGGCGGGTGAGAGTCCCGTCCGGGTGATCACCGGGCGGCCCGGTAGCGGGCCCCGGTTCGTAGTCGTCCGATACCCGAAGGTAGCGTGACCATGTCCAGAAGACCATCGGCAGGCCGCGTGCGGGAAAGCCGCACGTACGGATTGAAGCGGGATGGGGAACCGGGCTCACTCGAGCACGGCGCCCCTGACTACCGATGAGCACCAAGGCGGATCCCCCGGCCGACGCCTCCGACGGCACCCCCGACGGCACCCCCGAGACCTGGCAGCTCCTCTTCGACGCATCGCCGCAGCGCGAGGCGGACTTCGAGACGATGTCCGGCATCCCACTCGACCCCGTCTACGGGCCGGCGGGTGCTGCCCGTCCCGGCGTCTACCCGTACACGCGCGGCCCTTACGCCTCGATGTACCGGTCGAAGCTCTGGACGATACGGCTCTTCGCCGGGTTCGGGACGGCCGAGGACACGAACGTCCGCTTCAAGGAGATCCTCCGCTCGGGCGGGGACGGGCTCTCGACGGCCTTCGACCTGCCGACGCTCATGGGGCGCGACTCGGACGACCCGCAGTCGCTCGGCGAGGTCGGCCGCTGCGGAGTTGCGGTCGACACACTCGAGGACGTGGAGGATCTCTTCGCCGGCATCGATCTCGGCTCGGTCACGACGTCGATGACGATCAACTCACCGGCCGCGGTCCTGCTTGCCATGTACGTCGCGGCGGCAGAGAAGTCCGGCACGCAGCGGGCGAGGCTCGGCGGCACCATCCAGAACGACATCTTGAAGGAGTACCAGGCACAGAAGGAGTACGTCTTCCCGCCTCGCCCGTCGGTCCGGGTCGTCACCGACATGATCCGTTTCTGCACGGCAGAGATGCCCAAGTGGCACACGATCTCGGTCTCCGGCTACCACATCCGTGAAGCGGGCTCGACGGCCGCGCAGGAGCTGGCGTTCACGTTGGCGAACGGTTTCGCCTACGTCGAGGCCGCGATCGCTGCCGGACTGGCGTTGGACGAGTTCGCGCCGAGGTTGAGCTTCTTCTTCAACGCGCACCTCGACTTCTTCGAGGAGATCGCCAAGTACCGCGCGGCTCGGCGCATCTGGGCGAGGTGGCTGCGGGACCGCTACGGGGCGGAGGCGGAGCGTTCGCTGCAGCTCCGGTTCCACACCCAGACCGCCGGATGTTCGCTCACAGCCCAGCAGCCGGAGGTCAACATCGTGCGGACGGCGATCGAGAGATC
>JAKCCH010000104.1 GCA_021838945.1 Actinomycetes bacterium | reverse complement strand
CTGTGGCCGGGATTCGTGCCCAGGTCTCGAGCGCCATCCGCCCCACGGTCCCGGCGTGGTAGCTCGAGCCGCAGGCGACGACCACGACCCGATCGAACGAGCGCAGCTCCTCCTCGCTGAAGGCCAGCTCCTCGAGCTCCGTCGTGCCCGCGGGGTGGATCCGCCCGAGCAACGTGTCGGTGAGGGCGTGAGGCTGCTCGTGGATCTCCTTCGACATGAAGTCCTCGTAGCCCTCGAGCTGTGCGGCCCGGACCCCCCACGAGACCCGGATCGGTGCCGGCTCGACGGGCTTCCCGTCGGCGTCCACGACCGAGATGGATCCGGGCCCCACCTCTGCGACGTCTCCGTCGGCGAGCGCGTAGACCTCACGGGTCGTGCCGAGGACGGCGGCGATGTCGGAGGCGACCACGCCGACGGTGGCCGTGCGGCCGACGATGAGCGGTGAGGTGTTGCGCGTTGCGACGATCGTCCCCGGCTCGTCGGTGCTCACGACCGCGAGGGCGAAGTCGCCTCGGAGCATGGTCGCCACGTGGCGCAGGGCCTCTGTGAGGCCGGAGCCGGAGTCGAGCTCGGCCTCGATGAGGTGCGCGACGACCTCGCTGTCGGTCTCCGAGGTCCGGCGGTGGCCGGCGGCATCGAGCTTGGCGGCGAGCTCCCGGTGGTTCTCGATGATGCCGTTGTGCACGATCGCGACGCGCCCGGAGCAGTCGACGTGAGGATGGGCGTTCGACTCCGTCGGCGGACCGTGGGTCGCCCAGCGGGTGTGGCCGAGGCCGCTCGCGGCGGCGGGTGCTCCGAGTGCCGCCTCCTCGAGCTCGCGGATCGACTGCGCCCGCACGGCCGCCCGGCGGCGCCAGATCTCGCTCGTGCCGCCGGTCCCGGTCACGAGAGCCACGCCTGCGGAGTCGTAGCCGCGGTATTCGAGGAGGGTCAGCCCCTCGATGAGGTCACGAAGCGGATCCGCCGATCCGGTGACCCCGATGATCCCACACATGGCACAGAGGCTACTCAGGCCGGCCCGGCGCCAACCCCCACCCGCGCACGAGCGTGGCCTGCGGGAACGTGTGAGACTCGGGTCGTGGCCAAGCATCCGATGCGTCCCGATGACCTGCGACTCCTCCACTGGCCGCAGGACCCCCGACTGTCGCCCGACGGCAACGAGGTTGCCTGGACGGAGGTGACGCTCGACCTCGAGCGGGACGAGCCGGTCTCGAGCGTCATGGTGGCGGCAGGTGATGGCTCAGGAGCGGTGCGGCGTTTCTCCGAGGGGCCGCACGATCTGCACGCCCGATGGTCGCCCGACGGTCGCTACCTCGCCTATCTCTCCGCCTCCGACGGGCCGCCGGCGCTGAAGCTGGCGCCGCTCGCCGGCGGCTCGCCGGTCTCGGTCGATGCTCCTGGGCCGGTGACGGGTTTCGCGTGGTCTCCGGCGGGCGATCGGCTCGTCCTCGTCGTGAACGTCGGCGGTGCGCCGCCGAACGCGGACGACCCGCGGTCTCGCAACGCTCCGCGCGTCGTCCGCGGCCTCTTCAGCCGTCTGGACGGGGCCGGCTGGCTGGAGGGGCGCGACCATCTCTTCGTCCACGACGTCGAGGGGCGCTCGACCACCCAGCTCACGAACGGCGACTTCGACCACGCCAGCCCGGCCTGGTCACCGGACGGGTCGACCATCGCGTTCTGCTCCAACCGATCGCGCCGTCGCGACGACGCTCTCGGCAAGGGAGACCTCTGGACGATCTCGGCCCGCGCCGGGCGCGGCCGCCGCTCCCCGATCCGAGTCGCCGGCGACATCGCCGGGCCGGGACACGTCTCGTATTCGCCGGACGGCACCCACATCGCGTTCACCGGAGTCCTCGGCACGGAGCAGACGGCGGCGCGGGACGAGCGCCTGCTCGTCGTGCCCTCGGATGGTTCGGCAGCGCCCGAGGCGATCGCCCCTGGTGTCGACCGCCCGATCGGCGTCTCCTTCGGCCCTACGCCCTACGCCTGGATCGGCAACGACGAGCTGTTGTTCATCGTGTCGGACCACGCCGCCGTCCATCTCTACCGCTCGCGCCTCGGCGAGCGCTCCGCACGTCTCGTCGTCGGCGGAGACCGCCTCGTCTCGGGCATCACCGTCCCGGCGGCCGGCGGTGCCGCCGCCACCGGCGCGGGCGGTGCCGCCGGTCGGATCGCCTTCACCTCGGGCTGGATCGACGCACCCCAAGAGGTGTTCACGCTCGAGATCGGGCGGCGTGGACGCCAGCCGGTGCAGGTGAGCAGCGCGGGGGACGAGATGCGGAGGGCAGTAGCTCTGCTTCCGGCCGAGCGTTTCCGGGCGGAGGCGCCCGACGGGCTCGAGATCGAGTACCTCGTCGTCCGCCAGGCTCGCCGGGCAGGCAAGGCTGCTGCGAAGCCACCGTTGTTCGTCGAGATCCACGGGGGCCCGCACATGCACCACCCCATGGCCGAAACGTTCGTCAACTACCAGATCCTCGCCGGCGCCGGCTACACGCTCGTGCTGCCGAACCCCCGTGGGAGCACGAGCTACGGCGAGAAGTTCACTGCCCTAGGGCGCGGCGACTGGGGTGACGGCCCACTCGGCGACGTGCTCGCCTGCGCTGACGACGCCATCGAGCGCGGGTTCGCAGATGGTGGTCGCCAGTTCGTCGGCGGGTACTCCTTCGGCGGCTACCTGTCCTCCTTCGCAGTCGGCCGGACGTCCCGCTTCAAGGCGGCGACCATCGGTGCCCCGGTCACCGACCTCGTGAGCATGTTCGGCACGTCGGACGCGAACGTCTACTTCGGTGACGCGCTCGACGGCGATCCCTGGACTTCCCTCGAGTCGTTCCGGCAACAGTCGCCGGTGACGCACGCGGGCGAGGTGAAGACACCTGTGTTCCTCTTCGTGAACGAGGGGGACCTGCGGTGCCCGCCGGGACAGGCAGACCAGTTCTACTCCGCCCTCAAGTACCACGGAGTCGAGATCGAGTACGCCCGCTACCCAGGCGGCTCACACATGTCGTTCTTCCCGATGGCCGGGGCGCCCTCGCAGAACGAGGACCGCCACCGGCGGATACTCGACTGGTGCGCCCGCCACGGCGGGCTGCCACAGGAGCACTGAGCGCTCAGGCGAGCTCCTGCTCGATCATCGCGGCCATCCGGTTGGCGAGCTCCTCGGCCAGATCGTGGCTCGCCGCCTCGACCATGACGCGCACGCAGGACTCCGTCCCGCTCTTGCGTAGGAGCACCCGACCGGCCTCACCCAGGTCGGCCTGGACCTCCTCGGCGAGCGCCCACACCTTCTCGGCCTCGTCGAGCCGGCTCGGCTCGGGCACCCGAACGTTAACGAGCACCTGTGGGAGACGCTGCATCGACACTGCGGCCAGGTCGGCGAGGGTGCGGTCGGTGCGACCGAGGAGCTCGAGCAGCATGAGGGACGTGAGGATCCCGTCGCCCGTCGAGGCGTGGCGCCTGAAGATGAGGTGGCCAGACTGCTCGCCGCCGAGGACGTATCCGCCCGCCTCCATGGCGTCGGCGACGTGGCGGTCGCCGACGGGTGTCTCGACGACGGAGATCCCCTCGGAGCGGAGGCGGAGGCGCAGACCCAGGTTGCTCAGCACGGTGACGACGACCGTGTCGCCCGTGAGCGTTCCGGACCGCCGGAGGTCCGCCGCGAACATGGCGATGAGGTGGTCGCCGTCGACGACCCCGCCCTCGTGGTCGACGGCCAGCATGCGGTCGGCGTCGCCGTCGAAGGCGACGCCGAGGATCGCCCCGCGCTCGCGGACCGTCTCGATGAGCGGGCCGAGGTGCGTCGAGCCGCAGGCCTCGTTGATGTTCGTTCCGTCGGGCTCGACAGCCCTCAGGTGGTGACGGAGACCGAGCTGCTCGAACACCGCCGGCGCCACCTCGGCCGCGGCGCCGTTCGCACAGTCGACCACCACCTCGCCCGCGGGCATGGCGCGGCCGGCCACGATCGACACGAGACGCTCGACGTAGACGTGGCGTCCCGACGCGTCCGCGACGATCGAGCCGACGGCGGCTCCGCCTCCGGCGCCGGCCTCGTCGGCCGTGCCGGCACGCCGGATCTCCTCGAGCTGGGATTCGACGGCTTCTTCCGCCTCCCGGGAGAGCTTGGTCCCGCCGGCACCGAACAACTTGATGCCGTTGTCGGCGAATGGGTTGTGGGAAGCAGAGATCATCGCGGCCGGCGTTCCGCGCTCGCTGGCGAGCCACGCCACACCCGGAGTCGGGATCACACCGAGGTCGACCACGTCACGACCCTCTGAAGCGAGCCCGGCCGATAGGGCAGCCTGGAGCATGGCGCCCGAGCGACGCGTGTCACGGCCGACGAGCCAGGTCGTGCCGTTGATGGAGCGTGCCGCAGCCCTGCCGAGAGCGAGGGCGAATTCCGGCGTCAGCTCAGTGTTGGCGACTCCGCGGATCCCGTCGGTGCCGAACTGAAGCGGCACGAGCGAACAACCAGTGCGATCAGCGCTTGGAGTACTGCGGGGCCTTGCGGGCCTTCTTGAGCCCGTACTTCTTGCTCTCCTTCTCACGGGCGTCGCGAGTGAGCATCCCCGCCTTCTTGAGGGAGCCGCGCAGCTCGGGGTCGACCTCGATGAGCGCCCGGGCGATGCCGAGGCGGAGCGCTCCTGCCTGGCCGGACACGCCGCCACCGTCGATCGTCGCGTCGACGTCGTATTCCTCGGAGCGGTTGACGTGGCGGAGCGGTTCGCTCGCAAGCATCCGGTGCGAGGCAGAAGGGAAGTACTCCTCGAACGACCGCCTGTTGATGGTGATCGCGCCCTGTCCCGGGCGGAAGCGGACGCGGGCGACGGCTTGCTTGCGACGACCGGTGGCCTGCACGAGCGGCTTCGGCATCAGTGGTGCAACCTCTCCTTCGTTTCTTTTGTGGCCCTCGTGGCCTTCTCCGCCCCCATCAGGACGCCCGCCGAACGGCTTGCGGGATCTCGAGCTGCTTGGGCACCTGCGCAGCGTGCGGGTGCTCCGGACCGGCGTACACCTTCAGCTTGTTCAGCATCTTCCGGCCGAGCGGCCCCTTCGGCAGCATGCCCTTCACGCTCTTGCGGATCAGCTCTTCCGGCTTGGTCCGGAGCAGCTCGGCGTAGCTGGTGGCTGTGAGACCGCTCGGGTAGCCGCTGTGGCGGTAGGCGAAGGACGTCTCGGCCTTGTTCGCGCTGAGCACGACCTTCGCCGCGTTCACGACGATGACGTGGTCGCCGGTGTCGATGTGCGGGGCGAAGATCGGACGGTGCTTGCCGCGCAGGATGCGCGCGACCTCGGTCGACAGGCGGCCGAGGACCATGTCCTCGGCGTCGACGACGTACCAGACGCGCTCGATCTCACTCGGTTTGGGGGAATAGGTGCGCACGATCGTCCTTGGTCAGGCCCGCGGGCCATGCCGGTAGCCGGTAGGGAGGCGCGCAGCCGAAGGCTTAGCGCCGCCTGACCAGGATAATGGGTCTGCGACCCCTCTTCAAACGCGCGGCGGCCGGCGACGTCCTGGCTTCACAGAATGGAGGCGGGCGCGCCGACGGTCAACTTGTGAAGCCGGCGTGTCGCCGGGGTGCATGGTGATCGTCGACTGCAGCTGGGGCGACAAGATGATCTCCCACCAGGCGTCGTAGCCGGTGGCGCCGGCCGCGGAGGCGGCCCGTGGGGGTGGATACGGCGCGTGAGCATGTGCGTGGGGATCTCCTTCTGACGCTCCTCATCTTCCTCGGCGGTGCGGAGCGGGACTGGCGTCTCGCTGAAGCCGGACGGCCCGAATTCGAACGCCGGCTCTGGCAGCTCCTCGAGGCTCGACCACCGCGCCGCCGCCTGCGCCGACCCACGGTCAGCCGGTCAACACGCCGCCAGGCACGAGCTCCTCCGGATAGCGCACGAGCATCAGGCAGAGGCCGCCTGGTGGCGCCGGCGACGCCAGCTGCGCCCGGCCACCCCCGCTACGCCGCAGCAGCGCGTGCACATCGGCACCTGTGATCTTCCCCCGTCCGGCAGCGACGAGGAGCCCCACGATCGAGCGCACCATCTGATGGCAGAACGCGTTGGCCTCGATCTCGAAACTCAACCGCTCCCCGCACCCGCCCCGCTCCCACCGCACGTCGGTGACTCGCCGCACGATCGGCCCGTGGTGGCCCGGAGGCCTCCGGCAGAACGCCGCGAAGTCGTGCTCGCCGAGCAACGCGTCGGCACCGATCCGCAGCGCCGCGAGCTCGAGCTCGCCCGGGACGTGCCAGGTGGTGTGGCGAAGGAGCGGATCAGGCGAGGGCGTGCGCAGGATCTCGTACCGGTAGCGGCGGGCGACAGCCGAGTGCCGGGCGTCGAAGCCCTCCGGGGCCAGCAACGCCCGCTTCACGACGATCTCCGGGCCGCACTGGGTGGAGAGCGACCGGGCGAGCCGCACGAGCTCGCCGGGGCCTTCCCCGGCGCCGCCCATCCAGCGGGCGAGCCCCTCAGCCGGCACGTCGAAGTGGACGACCTGCCCGGCCGCGTGGACCCCGGCGTCCGTGCGGCCGGCACACACAAGACCGACCGGCGTGCTGACCGGTGTACCGGCGGACCTGCCGAACATCTTCGACAACGCCGCCTCGAGGCGTCCTCCGGCCGTTTCGACCCCGGGCTGGTCCTGGGCGGCGAACCCACGGAAGCCCGACCCGTCGTAGGCCACGAGCGCCATGACGCGACGAAGCGGCCCACTCGGGGCCGCTTCTCCGGACGCTTCGAGCTCGAAGAGCCGCTCAGTCAAACGATCACCAGTTCACCGAGTCAAACCGGAGCAATCCGGGTCAAACGGTCACACGAACTCGACCTTCGCCATGGGCGCCGAATCGCCATGGCGAGGTCCGAGCTTCAAGATCCGCAGGTATCCACCAGGGCGATCGGCGTAGGCGGGACCGATCTCCTCGAAGAGCTTGTGCGCCATGTCCTTGTCCCGGATGAACGCGACGACCTGGCGCTGGTTGTGGATGCCGCCCTTCACGGCCTTCGTGATGAGCTTCTCTGCGACCGGGCGCAACGCCTTCGCCTTCGCCTCGGTCGTCTCGATCGGCTGGGGGTAGGCGGCGACGAGGGAGGCGACGAGGTTGCCCATCATCGCCTTCTGGTGCGCGGCATCCCCGCCGAAACGGCGAGCCTTCCGAGGGGTCGCCGGCATCAGAACGCTCCGCTTCCCTCGCGCAGCGCGAGCCCGCGCTCGTCGAGGCGCACGAGCACCTCGTCGAGGGACTTCTGGCCGAAGTTCGTGATCGCGAGCAGCTCGTCCGGGGTGCGCTGGATCAGCTCGCCGACCGTGTTGATCTGCGCCCGCTTCAGGCAGTTGCGAGGCCGCTCGGACAGGTCGAGGTCCTCGATCGGCAGGTCGAGATCCGGCGAGCCGCTCGTTGCCGTCCCTGCCTCGCCGAGCTCGAGCCCGTGGCCCTCCTCTGCCAGCTCGGCGACGAGGGAGAGGAGTCCCCGCAGCGTCTGACCGGCGGAGGCGAGCGCTTCGCGGGGAGAGATGGAACCGTCGGTCTCGATGTCGAGGACGAGACGGTCGTAGTCCGTCGAGACCTCGACACGGGTCGCCTCGACCTCGAAGGCCACACGGCGGACCGGTGAGTAGATCGCGTCGACCGGGACGACGCCGATCGTGGACGACGCCTGCTTGCGCTCAGCCGCGGCGTAGCCCCTGCCACGCTCGACCGTGACGTCGAGGGCGAGCTTGCCCTTCGCGTTCACCGTGGCGATGTGCAGCTCGGGGTTGAGCACCTCGATGTCGGAAGTCGTCTGCAGGTCGGCACCGGTCACATCCGCCGGTCCCTTCACGTCGATGCGCATGGTGACGGGCTCGTCGGAGGACGAACGGAGGACGAGGTCCTTCAGGTTGAGGATGATGTCACTCACGTCCTCCTTCACACCGGGGATGAACGTGAACTCGTGCAGCGCCTCGTCGAAGCGGACCTGCGTGACCGCAGCTCCAGGGATCGAGGACAGCAGCGTGCGCCGCAGGGAGGCGCCGAGTGTGTGGCCGAACCCCGGGTCGAGTGGACCGATGGCGAAGCGCTGCCGGTGCTGGTCGGCCTCCTCGAGCGGCTCGACGGTCGGGCGCTGGATGATGAGCATGTCTTGCTGAGCTCCTTGTGAGCGTTCTGTGTTGGCTACTTCGAGTACAGCTCGACCACGAGCTGCTCACGGACCTGGGTGTCGATCTGCTCGCGCACCGGGGCGGCGAGCACGCGTACGGAGTGCCCGTTGTCGAGGGTCTCGAGCCACGCCGGCGGGCGCCGGTCGAGGATGTCCTGGTTGTGACGGATGACGATGAAGTCCTTGGCCTTCTCCGAGAGCTCCACGACGTCGCCGCGGCGCACCCGGTAGCTCGGGATCGTGACACGCTTGCCGTTCACCTTCACGTGGCCGTGCCGGACGAACTGGCGCGCCTGGTTGCGGCTCGAGCCCCAGCCGGCGCGGAAGGTGATGTTGTCGATGCGCAGCTCGAGCATCCGGAGCAGGTTCTCCCCGGTGATGCCCGACTGGCGGTTCGCCTCGTCGTAGAGGTTGACGAATTGGCGCTCGAGGACGCCGTAGATCCGGCGGGTCTTCTGTTTCTCCCGGAGCTGAGTGTTGTACTCGGAGCCTTGACGGAGGCGGTCGCGACCGTGCTCACCCGGAGGCGTCGGGCGACGCTCGATCGGGCAGCGCATCGTGTCGCACTTCGCGCCCTTCAGGTACAGCTTCGTCTTCTCTCGGCGGCAGAGACGGCACACCGGGCCGGTGTAGCGGGCCATGTTCTGTCAGATCTCCTCGGTGTGCCTAGACCCGGCGCCGCTTCTTCGGGCGGCAGCCGTTGTGCGGGATGGGGGTGACGTCCTTGATTCCGGTGACTTCGATCCCGGCGCTCGAGAGGGAGCGGATCGCCGTCTCGCGCCCGGAGCCCGGCCCGCGGACCAGCACGTCGACGCGGCGCACGCCGTGCTCCATGGCCCGGCGGGCGCACTGCTCGGCCGCCATCTGGGCGGCGAACGGGGTCGACTTGCGCGACCCCTTGAATCCGACGTTGCCGGCTGACGCCCAGGCGAGCACGTTGCCTTCCTGGTCGGT
>JAKCCH010000103.1 GCA_021838945.1 Actinomycetes bacterium | reverse complement strand
GAGGTGCTCGCTGGTGCGGGCTTGACCGTCGAGACCGGCATCTGCGATCTGCCGACCGCCTTTTCCGCAACGGCCGGGTCGGGGCCGTTCACGATCGCGATCTGCGCCGAGTACGACGCCCTGCCCGGGATCGGCCATGCCTGCGGCCACAACGTCATCGCTTCGGCGGCGGTCGGTGCAGGGCTCGCTCTCGCGGCCGTCGCGGACGATCTCGGGATCACCGTCCGGGTCCTCGGCACGCCGGCCGAGGAGGGCGGGGGCGGGAAGGTCCTGATGCTCGAGCGGGGCGGTTTCGACGGCGTGCACGCGGCGATGATGGTTCACCCCGCCCCGAACGAGCTCGACCGCATGCCCTGCCTCGCCGTCGAGCACTACGACGTCGTCTACCACGGCAAGGAGGCACACGCGTCGGCCTTCCCCCACCACGGCATCAACGCTGCGGACGCCCTCACGGTCGCCCAGGTGGCGATCGGCCTGCTGCGCCAGCACGGCGAGCAGTCCGACCAGGTGCACGGCATCGTGACGCTCGGTGGGATGGCGCCGAACATCGTCCCGGCGCTCACCAAGGCGAAGTACTACGTGCGGGCGCGCTCGATGGAACGGCTCGAGGCGTGGTCACCGAAGGTGAAGGCGTGTTTCGAGGCGGGAGCGGTGGCGACCGGTGCCCGCCTCGAGATCGTCCCGCAAGGGCCGACGTACTCGGAGTTCCACACCGACGAGGTCATGGCGGCGCTGTACCAGGCGAACGCCGAGGCGCTCGGCCGCACGTTCCCAGAGCTTCGCGGGCACTCGATGAGCGGCTCGACCGACATGGCGAACGTCTCGCTCGCCATCCCGTCCATCCATCCGATGCTCGGGCTCGACTGCCTCCCGGCGGTGAACCACCAGCCCGAGTTCACAGCTGCCGCCGCCTCTCCTGCGGCCGATCGGGCCGTCATCGACGGAGCAGCCGCCATGGCGTGGACGGTCGTCGACCTCGCCGGCGACCAGGCGCAACGGGACCGGTTGACGGCGAAGGCGTATTCGGCCGCTCCTGCTTCGGGCTGACCCGCCTCGACTCGGCCGGCCCTGCCGGCTAACGCACGGGCTGGTACACCCCGAACGCGTCCCTCAGGACGTCGGAGACCTCGCCGAGCGTCGCATTCGCCTTGAGAGCGGCCCGCATGGGCACGAGCAGGTTCTGCGTTCCGCGGGCCGCGGCCGCCACGTCCTCGAGCGCAGCCTCGACGGCGGACCGGTCGCGCGCCTTGCGCACCGAGCGCACCCGTTCGACCTGTGCCCGTTGCAGCGCGGGGTCGATGGGGAACACCTCGGGCTCCTCTGCCTCGGCGTCGACGAAACGATTGACCCCGACCAGCACCTTCTCGCCCGCGTCGACCGCCTTGGCGTACTCGTAGGCCGCCTGCTCGATCTCGTCCTGCATGTAGCCCTGCTCGATGGCCGTGACGGCTCCACCGAGCTCGTCGATGCGCTCGAGGTACACGAGCGCGAGCCGCTCGACCTCGTCCGTCAGCCATTCCACGTAGTACGAGCCTGCGAGCGGGTCCACGGTGTCGGTCACCCCTAACTCGTGGCCGATGATCTGCTGGGTGCGGAGTGCGAGCTTCGCCGCACGGGCCGTGGGAAGACCGAGCGCCTCGTCGAAGCCGTTCGTGTGGAGGCTCTGCGTCCCTCCGAGCACGGCTGAGAGCGCCTGGGTCGCCACCCGCACGATGTTGTTCTCAGGCTGTTGTGCCGTGAGGGTGGATCCCCCTGTCTGGGTGTGGAACCGCAGGCGCATCGACCGGTCACTCGTCGAGCCGAAACGCTCCTTCACGATCCGTGCCCACATGCGCCGGGCCGCTCGGAACTTCGCCACCTCCTCGAAGAGGTTGTTGTGGGCGTTGAAGAAGAAGCTCAACCTGCCGGCGAACTCGTCCACCTGCAGCCCGGCGTCGATGGCGGCGGAGACGTACGCGATGCCGTCGGCGAGCGTGAAGGCGAGCTCCTGCACCGCTGTCGAGCCCGCTTCGCGGATGTGGTAGCCGGAGATGGAGATCGTGTTCCAGGCGGGGATCCGCTCGGCGCAGTAGGCGAAGGTGTCGGTGACGAGGCGCATCGACTGTCGGGGCGGGTAGATGTACGTACCCCGGGCGACGTACTCCTTCAGGATGTCGTTCTGGATCGTTCCGCTGATCTGCGTCGGTGGGACCCCCTGCTCCTCAGCGACGAGCTCGTAGAGGAGCAGCAGGATGGCGGCTGTGGCGTTGATCGTCATCGACGTCGAGACCTCGGCGAGCGGGATCTCGGCGAGGAGGAGTCGCATGTCCGCGAGGGAGTCGATGGCGACGCCGACCTTCCCGACCTCGCCCTCGGCTCGTGGATGATCGGAGTCGTAGCCCATCTGGGTGGGGAGGTCGAAGGCACACGAGAGACCGGTCTGGCCGGCCTCCAGCAGGAACTTGAAGCGCTCGTTCGTGGCCTCCGCCGTGCCGAAGCCGGCGTACTGCCGCATGGTCCACAAGCGGCCCCGGTACATGTCCCTCTGCACGCCTCGGGTGTACGGGAACGACCCCGGCCGGCCGAGGCTCGACTCCGGGTCGAAGCCGTCGAGGTCGCCGGAGGTGTAGACGGGGCGCACCTCGATGCCGGAGTCCGTGCGGCGGGCCTGGCCGTCCTCGTTCGCCATGCGGCAAAGAGTAAAGGCGCTTCGCACGAGCGTGCCATGTGCGTCTGCGAGTCGGCCCTTCGCCGTTTTCGCCGACCGCTCCGGAGCTCGGCCGCCCTCAAGCCCTCCCCGCCTGTGCAAGGCGCTCGACCCGCCGCGCCAGCAGGTCCTCGAGCTGTCCCCGGAGCCGCACCGCGCCGGCCTCGATCTGGCGCGAGGTGACCCTCAGGACGACCCAACCGGCGGAGACGAGGTCGTTCTCCCGCAGCCTGTCCCGCTCGAAGTCCTCACGGGACGAGTGATGGGCGTAGCTGTCCACCTCGACGATCAGCTGCTCGTCCGGCCAGGCGAAGTCCAGACGGTAATGGCGGCCCCCGACGGCCACCGGGTACTGCGTCATCGGCGAAGGAAGCCGCCAGTCGCGCAACAGGCCCAGGAACTGATCTTCGAGCACGCTGTCGAGCGGCCCGCCGATGTCACGCAGGACCGCCCTCGCGTGTTGCACCCCGGGGACGCCGGCACAGCGGCCCACTGACGCCGACAGCGAGTCGAGCGTGGTGATCCGCGAGCTCATGAGGACGTTCACGAAGCGATGCAGGGCCCGCTCATCGACGCCGATCCCGGCCAGGTCGACGAGCGTCCTCCCGGGCGGCGTGAGCGGCGGGTCGCCCGGGCGCGGGCTCGTCCGGCGACCGAGCAACGTGCGGTGAACCGTCACTCCCACTGGAGAGCGCCGACGTGACTGCCGACTGATCGAAACGTGGATCGGACGTTCCGGCGCTTCGCGCAGGCCGTGGAGCTTCGCGGCGGTCCAGTGCGAGGCCACTCCGCCCGTCGCGGCACATGCCGCTCGCGCCAGCTGCGTGAACGTGGGTCGCGCCCCGGCAACGGTGAAGGCGTACACGCCCCGGTGGATCCGTACGACCGTCCCTCGCCCGACGAGCGTCAGGACCTCGTCGTTCGAGAGACCCGAGGCGACCGCTTCCGCGCTGGTGAACACGCCCTCATGAGCGGTGGCCAGCGCCTGAAGGGTCTCGAGCGACATGCCGGCGAGTGTCGCAGCCGGGTGCGCGACGAGGCGGCACATGGCCTCGGGCCGCGGCGTGAATCGATAGGCGCGAACCCGAGGAGACTTAACCGTCGTTTCGACGGTCAACGTGCCAGGCGTTCGCGCCTATCGATTCCCCGTCGAGAGACTCCGGCTCCGGTTGCCGGTCCGCCCACCCTCGGGCAGGTGCGCAACCGGGCGGCCCGGGGCTACCTCGCCCCACCCTCGGGCCAGAGCCGCAGAGCGGTCCGGCACCGCCGGCGCCGCCTCAGGACACCGCGGTCGTGGCAGGCGCCACGGCGTGCGGCATGCAGAGCTCGTCGTACTCGGCGATGACGATCGGGCCGGCGTTCTCGCCGCATGCCGGGCAGTGCGGGTCGCGCCGCACGTTGAACGTTCGGAAGGTCTCCTCGAGGGCGTCGTAGGCGAGCAGGCGCCCGACCAGCGGGTCGCCGAGGTCGAGCAGCAGCTTGATCGCCTCCATCGCCTGCATGCTCCCGATGATCCCCGGCAGCACGCCCAGCACTCCCGCCTCAGCGCAGGAGGGCGCGAGCTCGGGTGGTGGCGGCTCCGGGATCAGGCAGCGGTAGCACGGACCCTCGTACGGCTTGAAGACCGTGATCTGCCCCTCGAAACGGAAGATCGACCCATGGACGACGGGGATCCGCTTCAGCAGTGATGCGTCGTTCACCAGGTACCGCGTCGGGAAGTTGTCCGTCCCGTCCACGATGACGTCGTATCCCTCGATGATGTCGAGGATGTTGTCGGCCCCGAGACGCGTGTCGTAGGTGACGACGTTCACGTCAGGGTTCATCGCCGTGAGGGTCTTCTTGGCCGAGTCCACCTTGCGCTCACCGATGCGATCCATGTTGTGCAGCACCTGGCGTTGCAGGTTGGAGGAGTCGACGACGTCCATGTCGATGATCCCGAGCGTGCCGACGCCGGCTGCAGCTAGGTAGAGGGCTGCCGGCGAACCGAGCCCTCCGGCACCGAGGAGGAGCACCTTCGACTCGAGCAGCCGTTGCTGGCCGGCTTCGGCGACCTCGGGCAACAGGAGGTGCCGGTGGTAGCGGTTGCGCTGGTCCGCGTCGAGCGTCCGCGGCACCGACCAGTTGTAGCCGGCGTCCTTCCACCTGTTGAACCCGCCGGCCATGGAGACGACATCGGTGTAGCCGAGCTCCTGCAGCGACTTGGCGGCGAAGGCAGACCGGGTGCCGCCTGCGCAGTAGACGACCACCGGCATCGACTTGTCGGAGAGCCGCCCTTCGACCTGGATCTCGACGTATCCGCGCGGGATGTGCACTGCTCCGGGGATCGCGCCCTGCGCGTACTCGTCGGCCTCCCTCACGTCGAGGAACACGGCCTTGCCCTGCTCCCGCACGGCCTGCTCCGGGTCGACTTCCCGGATGGACTGCTTGACCTGCGTCAGGAGGTCCCTGAACGTCGGCACTTCATCCTCCTCACCGGCGCGCCCGCGCCAACCGTCCGATCCTCGGCAGTAAAACCCTACCGCCTCGGTCAACATTCCCGCGCCCGCAAGGCCTGCCCGGATCCGCTCCGACCGTCGAAAAGTCAAGCGCGAGAGGACTTGAAACGCATTGAAAGACATGAAATACTATGAGCGTTCTGATCACGCCTGCCTGAGGAGGTGCCATGACCACCGTGCTCCCGATCGACCACCCGGCACCGGTCCGCCTTCACCCCGCCCCGGACCGACCTGCATCCGCCGGTGGTGACCCGCCTGAGCCGCCTGAGCCGCCCACCGGGCGGCTCAGGGTCGAACCCTGGTTCGACCCGGTCGTCGACGAGATCGGCCACGACCCGCGCTCCCTGTATGTCGAGACGTTCTGGCTCCCTGTGCTCGGTCCGTCCACGACATGGCTCCTGCGGCGCTTTGCCAGCCATCTCGACGACGCACCTCGAGGAGTGGACTTCGAGGTCGACGACCTCGCCCGCCGCCTCGGCATCGGCGAGCGCTCCGGGCCGAACGCGCCCTTCACGAGGACGCTCAAGCGGTGCGTCGACTTCCAGATGGCGGAGTGGCGTGGCACGACGCTCGCCGTTCGCTGCCATCTGCCTCCGCTCGCCCGCCGGCACTTGCGTCGCCTCCCCGAGGCGCTGCAACACGAGCACGCTGTCCTCGTCGAGAGCGCTCTGCGACGTGTACCCCTCTCCGACCGCCTTCGGGACCACGGCCGCCGTCTCGCTCTGAGCCTCGTCGAGTACGGCGACGACCAATCGGCTGCTGATGCGCAGCTCGTCCGCTGGGGCTTCGATCCGTCGCTCGCCTCGGAGTGCGCAGCCTTCGGGACTCTCGAGCACGCGAGGCGCCAGGCCGTACGCCAGGTCCACCCCGCAGGTCGCCAGGCATGATCGCCCTCGAGGCGCCCTGCCGGACCGCCACAGTCTCGTAGCCACCGCGCGACCGGTGGCTGACAACCCGTAGCCTCGCGTAAGCACGTGCGGGGGCCGGTGCTCACGTCCACCACCCTGCAAGATCGCTGCCGGCCCGCCGGCGACCCGCCCCCCATCCGTCGGCGGGCCAGGCAGCACCACTCAAGGCAGTTCAGCGGACCGCAGTAAGCTTCACACAACTGTGGCAACCCTGTCCCGGCCGAGCTCCGAGAACAGGAGCTCGCCGTACCTCGATCTCGTCCGCGAGCGAGTCGTCATCTACGACGGCGCGACCGGCACCAACCTGCAGCTTCGCGACCTCGGGCCGGACGATTTCGGCGGCGAGGCGTTCGAGGGCTGCAACGAGATGCTGGTCCTCACGCGACCCGACGTCGTGCGCGACCTGCACCGCTCCTTCCTCGACGTCGGCGTGGACGTCGTCGAGACAGACTCCTTCGGCGCCTTTCCTGTCGTGCTCGCCGAGTACGGCCTCGCCGACCGCTCCGTCGAGCTCGCCCGCGAGTCCGCTCGCCTCGCGAAGGAAGTGGTTCACGGGTATGCGAGACCGGACCGGCCGCGTTTCGTAGCGGGATCGATGGGACCGGGCACCAAGCTTCCCACGCTCGGCCAGATCGGTTTCGGGGACCTGCGCGACGCATACGAGCTGCTCGCCGAAGGGCTCCTCGCAGGCGGAGCGGATCTACTGCTCGTGGAGACCTCCTACGACCTCCTCCAGGCGAAGGCGGCGATCCAGGCGTGTCGCCGGGCGATGCACAAGGCAGGGCGCAACGTCCCGATCCAGGTGCAGGTGACCATCGAGCTGACCGGTCGCATGCTGCTCGGGACGGAGATCGGCGCCGCCCTCGCCTCGCTCGAGGCGATGCGCCCGGACGTGATCGGCATGAACTGCGCCACCGGGCCGGTCGAGATGTACGAGTCGCTGCGCCACCTGTCCACCTACTCACAGCTCCCCATCTCGGCGCTCCCGAACGCCGGCTTGCCGTCGCTGCAGGACGGGAAGATGCACTACGACCTCACACCCGAGGCGCTCGCCGAGCACCTCGGGCAGTTCGTCACCGAGCTCGGGGTGTCCGTCGTCGGCGGATGCTGTGGCACGACGCCTGAGCACCTCCGCCGGGTGGTCGAGACCGTCGGCGGGCTCACACCGAAGCCGCGCCGGCCGGTCCACGAGCCGTCCGCTGCATCGCTCTACGGAAGCGTGACCTTCGAGCAGGACGCGTCGTTCCTCGTGATCGGGGAACGGACGAACGCGAACGGCTCGAGGCGCTTCCGGGAAGCGATGCTCTCCGGCGACTGGGACACGACCGTGACGATGGCACGGGAACAGGTGAAGGAAGGTGCGCACCTCCTCGACGTGTGTGTCGACTACACCGGCGCGGACGGGGTGCGCGACATGGCCGAGGTCGCGAGCAGGTTCGCCACCCAGTGCACGATCCCGCTCGTCATCGACTCGACGGAGGCTCCTGTCGTCGAGACGGCGCTCCAGTGGATCGGCGGGCGGCCGGTGCTCAACTCGGTCAACCTCGAGGACGGGGACGCCCCCGGCACGAGGCTCGACCGATTCCTGACGCTCGCGCGCGACTACGGAGCGGCCGTGATCTGCACGACGATCGACGAGGAGGGCCAGGCCCGGACGGCCGACTGGAAGCTCAGGGCGGCCAAGGCCATCCACGACATCGCCGTGGAGCGATACGGCTTGCTGCCGGAGGACCTCCTCTTCGACCCGCTCGCCCTCCCGCTCTCGACCGGCATGGAGGAGTCCAGGCGGGACGGGATCGAGACGATCGAGGCGATCAAGCGGATCAAGGCCGACCTGCCGGGGGTCCACACCGTGCTCGGACTGAGCAACGTGTCGTTCGGGCTGTCCCCCGCTGCCCGCCAGGTGCTCAATTCCATGTTCCTGCACGAGTGCGTCGAAGCCGGGCTCGATGCCGCCATCGTCCACGCCGGAAGGATCCAGCCTCTCCACCGCATCGGTGAGACCGAGCAGCAGCTCTGCCTCGACCTCATCTACGACCGGCGCGACGAGGCGTCGGGATGCGACCCGCTCGCGGCACTCATCGCTCACTTCGACGAGACAGGTGGCGAAGACCTCTCGGCCAAGGAGGACCGGTCCACCTGGCCCATCGGGCAACGCCTCGAGCAACGGATCGTGGACGGCGACCGGAACGGCCTCGAGGCCGAGCTCGACGAGGCGCTCGGGGCCGGGCACGAGGCTCTCGCGGTCGTGAACGACATGCTCCTCGCCGGTATGAGGACGGTCGGCGACCTCTTCGGGTCGGGCAGGATGCAGCTCCCCTTCGTCCTGCAGTCGGCCGAGACGATGAAGACGGCGGTTGCCTACCTCGAGCCTCACATGGAACGAGCCGAGACCAGCTCCGCGAAGGGCACGGTCGTGCTCGCGACCGTGAAGGGCGACGTCCACGACATCGGCAAGAACCTCGTCGACATCATCCTCACGAACAACGGCTACGAGGTGCACAACCTCGGCATCAAGGTCCCGATCGCCGAGATGCTGGAGAAGGCGGACGATGTCCGCGCGGACGCCATCGGCATGAGCGGCCTCCTCGTCAAGTCGACGCTCATCATGCGCGAGAACCTCGAGGAGCTGAACCGGCTCGACCGCCACAGCTACCCGATCATCCTCGGTGGAGCAGCGCTCACCCGCACCTACGTCGAGAAGGACCTCCGGGACGTCTACCGCGGCAAGGTCTTCTACGGGAAGGATGCGTTCGAGGGCCTGCACACGCTCGACCGGCTGATGGAGATCAAGCGCTCCGGCGTGGACGACCCGGCCTTCGGCACCGAGCGCAGCGGCCGCGTCCTGCCCAAGCGGCACTCCGAGGCGCTGGCCGAGGTCGATCCTGCAACGCTGCCCGCTCGATCCCCGGAGGTCGAGACCGACAACAAGGTCTTCGTGCCACCGTTCCTCGGCACCCGGGTCGCAAAGGGCCTCCCCCTCGACGACGTCGCCACCTACCTGAACGAGACCGCCCTCTTCCGCAACCAGTGGGGCTATCGACCACTCCAGGGCGAGTCCGACAACGACTTCAAGGAGCGCGTCCGGGCCGAGCTGCGTGCCCGCCTCGACGAGGCGAAGGCGGAAGGTGTCCTCGTGCCGTCTGTCGTATGGGGCTATTTCCCGGCCAACGCCGACGGAAACGACCTCGTGATCTACGAGGACGACCGGCGGACCGGCGAGCGCATGCGCTTCGCGTTCCCGCGCCAGCGGAAAGGGCCCTACCTGTGCATCGCCGACTTCTTCCAGAT
>JAKCCH010000012.1 GCA_021838945.1 Actinomycetes bacterium | reverse complement strand
ATCGAGGACACGGGCGCCGTCGCGTCCGAGGAGCGCCGTCGCCGGTCCGGCGCTCGCCGCCGACAACGCATCCGGGACCGGCGTGAGCTCCCCGGGCAGCACGGAGCCGGACCAGTGGAGCCCGCCGTCCTGGCTCGCAGCGATGGGGGAGAAGCCGAGCAACTGACTCGTGAAGACACCGACCTGCAACCCTCGCCGCCCGGCACCGCCGCTCACGACGAGCCCGCCGTTGTCGGCGACGCCGGGTGGCGTCGCGAGGCGGAGCAACCCGTGGCCGTTCCGGTCGACGAACAGCTGCCAGAAGGTGTTCCGCAGCGTGCCGACGTCGCCCATCGGGACGACCACCCAGGAGGTGGCACCCGAGCCCGAGGACGTGGCGATGGGAAACCCTGCACCGGCCGAGGCGACCTCGCTGGGATGTGTGCCTGTTCCGCTCGCGGCACCGCAGGCGGCCAGCAGGAGTGCCGACACCGAGGCCAGAGCCGACGACAGCACGGGCGCCGGCATGCTGGCTCGCGCGGAGCGACCGTGGACCTTGCGAGTCAACGCGAGGCCAGCACCTTGTCGACGGAGCTCACGAGGACCGCCGCGAACGACGACTTCGAGGCCGCGGTGCCCGGGCCGGGATCGCTGTTCAGGATGAACCGGGTCCGCCCGCTCCCGTCGATCACCCAGACGATGTCGTTGTGGGCGATCATCGATCCGCCGGGCACGACGGCCACCTCTTCTCCGAAGTGCCTCCAGGTCTGCCGGAGCTGCCTGGCCGATCCCGTCAAGTAGAGCCAGTTCGCGAGGTGCGCCATCCCCTCCGCGCGGTCGAACGCCTGAGTGGCGGACACCGACCGGAAGATCGGGTTGGCCACGACGGCCACGAGCACGACCCGCCGGGCGCTCGACCCGAGCATCTTGTCGGCCTGTTTCATCTCTTGGGCGATGATCGGGCAGTCGACGGTGCACACCGGGTCGAGGAACGTGAGCACGACGGTCTTCGAGTGCAGGCTCGCGAGCGTGACCCTCCGGCCGTACTGGTTCTCGAGCGAGAAACGAGGCGCCGCGAAGTCCACCGCGTCCGGCGCCCCGTCGATCGCCTGGGACACGATGGTGTCGGCGTTCGGGCTCACGGCCGCGACGGCCATCGGCACCGCTCCGAGCGCGATGACGGCGAGCGACGCCAGCCCGGCGAACAGTCGCATGGAGTACGTCGGCGCCTGGCGAATGCGGCGGCTGAGGCGGGGGAGCGGCCCTTCTCGGGACGCCCCGCCCCCGTTGAGAACAGGGGCTGGTGCGACAGCGCCAGGCTTGACCGCCGCTGCGAAAGAAGTGGCGGCAGGCACCGCGACGGGCACGGCCGGCCGCACCAGCTGCACGTACCCGGCGATCACGAGCAGGAGCATCGGGGGCATGCTGTTCGGGTCCGTGCCCACGCCGCCGAAGACGCCGAGGTCCTGCACGAGCACCCAGTCGGCGAGGCACACGACCGCGGCGAGGACGATCGCCCACTTCATGAGGCGCGGCCGTGCCACGAGCAGCGCGGCTCCGACGACAGCGAGCAGGATGACCAGCGCCAGATTGACAGCGAACCCATGCCGAGCGTCAAAGGCGCCGAAGGACCGCACGAGCGACGAGAACGTCCCGGGCTGCGGCGTGGCCGCCATGGCCGTCACCATGGACGAGAGCGCGTTCTGCCTGCCGGCCTGCCAGAAGCCGCGCCCTGGCCATGCCTGCAGCAGCGCCATGCCGAGGAAGTACAGGCCCATGACCGAGCAGACCGCGCGACCTAGGCGGCGATCGGCGAACACCCGCTCCGGCACGACGAGCAGGACGCTCGCGATGCAGTAGAAGAACACGGCGCCCGGCAGCCCGAACAGCCACGAGCTTCCCGCTCCGAGGATCCCGCCGAAGCTCTCGCCGAGCACCCACACGACCAGTCCCCAGCACAGGCTGGCCATGCCGGCGAGCCGGGACCAGGAGACCCTCGGCGCGAACAGCAGCAGCAGGCCGATCCCGAGTTGGATCCAGACCGTGGCGGTCGCGGCGGTTATGGGATGGTCGTTCCAGATCGTCCCGGCTGAGCCCACGAGGTGCTGCACCCACGTGGGCGATGTGGCGGCTGACGGCTGCACGACCCGGCTGATCAGCCCTAGGGGCATCGACGACTGCGCCTGCAGCAGCCCGTCGAGGATCCAGAAGAGCGCGATCCCGATCCTGAGGAGACGGCGCGCGAGCGGCTCGGGCCCGCCTGCCGCCGCTCGCAGGACCTCCGGGCTCTCACCCGACAGCACGGCACGCAGCGTCGCCGCGCGCATGAGGCTCCAGGTGATCACGACGAGAACGAGCAGCCCGAGCACGATGAGACCCTGGTGGAAGAGGGCGGAGTGGAACGCTGCCACGACCGTGGGGTTGTTCGCCGACAGGCGGCTGTTCATTCCGGTCATTCCGGGCATCTCATCGATCCTCGCAGGCCGAGCCTTCGTGCAGGTGCGCGCCGTACGGAGATGGACACAGCTGGGCGGCACGCCTCTCGCAGGTGGCCGGGGGAGCCACCACCTCGGACTACGGTCACCAGGGTAGGGGAAGACGGCGCGACGAAAGGACGAGGCCCGTGACGGTGCTGGCGAACGTGCTCGGACGTGCGACGATCGTCACCGGCGAGGGCGGCATCGACGTCGAGAAGGCGTCGGAGGAGCGCTTCGGCCCTGATCCGCAGGCGATCTACGACCGCTGGGAGGAATTCCTCGGCTGGGCGGCTGGCTACGAGCCCGATCCGGACCGGCTCCCCCCGATCGAGGTGAACGAGCTCGAGCTGCTTTCGCCGGCACCCTTCCCGCGGCAGGTCTTCGGCATCGGCCTCAACTACCGGGACCATGCGGCGGAGACGAGCGCGAGCCTGCCCGAGCGCCTCGCCGTGTTCACGAAGTACCCGACCTGCATCACGGGGGGTTTCGAGGAGTTGCTGCTTCCGCCCGGCGGCCACGTCGACCACGAGGTCGAGCTCGTCGTCGTGATGGGGCGGCCGGCGCACAGGATCGCCGACTGGGAGGCGTGGAGCCACGTCGCCGGAGTGTGCGTCGGCAACGACTTCTCCGAACGGATCTTGCAGAGAGCGGCCGGAGGGCAGTACGCGATGGGGAAGTCGTACCCCGGTTTCGGTCCGATCGGGCCGTGGCTCGTCACGCCGGACGAGCTGACCGAGCCGGACGACCTTGCCCTCTCCTGCAGCGTCAACGGCGAGGTGATGCAGTCCAGCCGGACGAGCGAGATGGTCTTCCCGGTCCCGCTCATCATCGAGGAGCTGTGCGCGGTGGTACCGCTCCTGCCCGGTGACGTCATCTTCACCGGCACGCCCGCGGGCGTCGGGTGGGTGCACGACCGCTTCCTCCGGCCCGGCGACGTGATCGAGAGCACGATCGAAGGCATCGGCACGATCCGGAGCACGGCCGCCGCCGGTTGAACGGCTGAACGGGCTGAATCCCAGGACCCGCCGAGCCGGCCATCCACATGACCTACCCCACCGATCTCGAGTCCGAGGTGCTGCTGGCCGACGGGCGCGTGGCACAGCTTCGCCCGATCGTGCCCGAGGACGCCGGGGCGCTCCGGTCGCTCTCCGAGCGGCTGTCGGCAGAGACGGTGTACTTGCGCTTCTTCTCGCCGCGCGGGCAGCTCACCGACGCCGAGGTCCGCCACTTCACGAACGTCGACTACGACCGCCGGCTCGCGATCGTGGCGTTCGTCGAGGGCGAGCTCGTGGCGGTCGCTCGTTACGACCGGCTCGGGGACGAGAACGAGGCCGAGGTCGCGTTCACGGTGCGCGACGACCAGCAGGGGCGAGGGCTCGGAACGGTGCTGCTCGAGCACCTCGCGTCGGCTGCCCTCGCCCGCGGCGTCTCGACCTTCATCGCTGACACGCTCCCCGAGAACTCGAAGATGCTCGGTGTCTTCCGGGAGGTCGGGCTCGTCGAGAGCGCCCGTTTCGACTCGGGGGTCATCCGCGTCACGATGCGACTCGACCCCGTTCCCTCCTATGCCGAGAAGGTCGAGTCACGTGACTCCGCCGCCGCCGCCCGGTCCATCGCACGGATCCTCGAGCCCACCTCGGTGGCGGTCATCGGGGCCTCTCCTCGGCGGAGGACGATCGGCAACGAGCTCGTCGCGAACCTGCTCGCCGGAGGGTTCACCGGACCTGTCTACCCCGTCCACCCGAGCGCGCCCGAGGTGCTCGGGTTGCAGGCGTATCCCTCGATGGCCGAGGTTCCCGGCCACGTCGACCTGGCGGTGATCGCCGTGCCCGCCGCGAGCGTGCCCACGGTCGTGGAGGAGTGCGGCGAGGCCGGCTGCGGAGGCCTCGTCGTCGTATCCGCCGGTTTCGCAGAGATCGGCCCGGAGGGAGCCGAGGCCGAGCGCAGGATCGTGTCGTCTGCGCGGCGTCACGGCATGCGCCTCGTCGGCCCGAACTGCATGGGCGTCATCAACACGGCCGAGCACGTCCGCCTCGACGCGACGTTCGCACCGGTGGCCCCGGTCCGCGGGCGCATCGCCTTCTGCTCGCAGTCGGGCGGCCTCGGTGTCGCGATCCTGGGGGAGGCGAGCCGGAGGGGTCTCGGGATCTCGAGCTTCGTGTCGATGGGCAACAAGGCGGACGTGAGCAGCAACGACCTCATCCGCTACTGGGAGCGAGATCCCGGGACGGACGTGATCCTCCTCTACCTCGAGTCCTTCGGGAACCCCCGGCACTTCAGGCGTATCGCCCGTCGCGTCGCCAGGCGGCGGCCGATCATCGCGGTGAAGGCGGGTCGCTCCGTCGCCGGGCTGCGCGGCACCGCCGTGCACACCGCAGCGACCGGTGAGGCGCCCGACGAGGTCGTCGACGCACTCTTCGGCCAGGCCGGCGTGATCCGGGTGGACACGCTCGAGGAGCTGTTCGACGTGGCCGAGGTGGTGCACCACCAGCCGCTCCCCGCCGGGGACCGCATCGCCATCCTCGGCAACGCGGGCGGACCGAGTGTCCTCGCTGCGGATGCCTGCGAGGCACGGGGCCTCCGCGTGCCGGTGCTGTCCGACCGGACACAGGAGATCCTCCGTGAGGCGCTCGGCGCGGAGGCGGCGGTGAGGAACCCGGTCGACTGCAGCCCGGCGGCCTCGGCGGAGGAGTACGGGCGGGCTCTCGACATCCTCCTCGGCGATGGCGGCATCGACGCCGCCATCGCCATCTTCACCCCACCACTCGCGAGCGAAGCCGAAGGCGTCGCTGCCGAAGTGGCCCGCGTGGCCGGGGCCCACGGCAAGCCGGTCGTGGCGAACTTCCTCGCCACCGACGTCACCCTCGAGGCGTTCCGGACAGCCGACCGGCCGGTCCCGTGGTTCCGCTACCCGGAGTCGGCGGCCCGGGCGCTCGCCAAGGTCGTGCCGTACGCGGCGTGGAGGCGCGAGGCCGAGCTCGGGGGAGGCGCCGAGCCGGCTGAGGGAGCCGGTCCATGGGATGTGGCAGCCGCCAGGGCCGTCCTGCGCGCGGCGCTGGAGCAGGAGCCGGGCAACTCCGACGGCGTCGAGCTCACCGAAGAGGCCACGGCGGCGCTCCTTGCTGCCTACGGTGTCCCGCTCAGGACGGACGAGCCGCCTGTCCCGGCAGACTCGGCAGGCCCGGCAGACACGGCTCCACCGGTCAGCATCCGGCTCGTGGAGGACCCCCTATTCGGGCCGGTCGTGAGCGTCGGCCTGGCCGGGCTCGCGTCCGACGTCTTCGGCGACCGCTCGCTCCGGCTGGCACCTCTCACCGAGCAGGAGGCCGAGTCGATGATCCGGTCGATCAAGGCTGTCACTGTGCTCGAGGCGCCACCGGTGCCGGCCGACTTCCACGCCATCGCCCGACTGCTGAGTTGCATCGCACGGATGGGCGAGGATCTCCCCGAGATCGCTCGTCTCGAGCTCGACCCTGTGGTGTCGGCCGCGTCCGGGGGCGCAGGCGTCTCGGTCGGCGGCGCCTCGGTGACCGCGCGTTCGGTGTCGCCGGAGCCCGCGCTCCGGAGGCGGCGAATGCGCTGAGGTTGGGGTGGCGTCGGAGGGCGGGCTCAGGTGGCCTGACGCCGGCGGGTCCGCGCCGCTCGCTCCAGCCGCCCCTCGTCGAAGACCGCCTCGGGGGTCTCGACGACCCGGCCGTCGCTGCAGAACAGCAAGAAACGATCGAAGTTCCGCACGAAGTACCGGTCGTGCGTCACAGTGAGCACCGTGCCCTCGTAGCCGTCCAGCCCCGCCTCGAGTGCCTCGGCAGACTCGACGTCGAGGTTGTCGGTCGGCTCGTCGAGCAGCAGCAGGGTCGCCCCGGACAACTCGAGAGCGAGGATCTGTAGCCGCGCCTGTTGGCCGCCGGAGAGCGTTTCGAAGCGCTGGTCGCGCGCCCGGGACAGCTCGTACCGCCCGAGCGCCGGCATGGCCCGTGGCAAGGGGAGGTCGAAGTCCTTCCAGAGGATCTCGGCGAGGGTCCGGCCGTCGAGCTCGGGGTGCTCGTGCGTCTGGGCGAAGTGGCCCGGGACCACCCTCGCGCCGAGGCGCAGCTCACCCGAGTGGGCAACGCGATCACCTCCGATCAGGCGGAAGAACTGGGACTTCCCGGTCCCGTTCGGCCCGAGCACCGCCACGCGCTCGCCGTGGAGCACCTCGAGGTCGAAGGGCTCGGTGAGCCGGTCGAGTGCGAGCGCGGCACAGGTCAGCACCCGCTTACCGGTCCGCCCTCCGGCGAGCCGCATCGAGATGCGCTGAGGCCGCGGGATCGCCTCGGGCGGCCCCGCCACCTCGAAACGCTCGAGCCGGTGCAAAGCGTTGCTCAACTTCGAGGCGAAGTCGTCGTTGTACGACGCCTTCTGGCGCATCTCGACGACGAATGCCTTGAGCCGGGCATGCTCCTCGTCCCAGCGCCGGTGCAACTCCTCCAGCCGGTCGAGTCGCTCCTCCCGTGCCTCGTGGTAGGTGACATAGGTGCTGCCGTGCACCCACGCCGTCGACCCGGCCGCCGTCAGCTCGAGCGTCACGACCCGTGTGGCGGTGCGGCGGAGCAGCTCGCGGTCGTGCGAGATGAACAGGACCGTCTTCCGGGTCCGCGAGAGAGCGTCCTCCAGCCACTCCTTCCCCGGGACGTCGAGGTAGTTGTCCGGCTCGTCGAGCACGAGGACGTCGGTGGGGGAGGAGAGGAAGGTGTGGAGGACGAGGCGCTTCTGCTCGCCGCCGGAGAGAGAGCGGACGAGGCGCATCGACGCTTCGGCGAACGGGAGCCCGATCGCCTCGGTCGTCGCCTTGTCCCACACGACCTCGGCGTCGTAGCCACCGAGGTCGCCCCAGTCGGCGATGGCATGCGCGTACGCGATCTGGCGTCGCTCGTCCGTGCCTGCCGCCGCGAGCTGGCGCTCGGACTCGGCCAAGCTGGCCGCCGCGCGGCGGATCGTCGCCGAGGAGATGGACACGAGCAGGTCGCGCACTGTGGAGTCGTCGCGGATCTGGCCGATGAACTGGGGCATCACCCCGAGAGAGCCGGAGACGGAGATCGACCCGGCGTCGGGCGGCAGCGTCTCACCGGAGAGCGGTGATCCGCCGGCAGCGGCGATCATCCGGACGAGCGTCGTCTTGCCCGAGCCGTTCGGGCCGACGAGCGCCGTGATCGAGCCGTCGTCCACCTTGAACGAGATGTCGCCGAGGAGCGGCCGCCCGTCGGGGAGAGAGAGGGCCACGCCGTTCACGTCGATGTGGCCCATCGAGACCAGTATGGCCGACGTCCCCGCCGGGAGGTGCACTGCCCGGCCGTGGCGTGCCGGCCGCATCAAGGCGCCGGAGCGGGAAGACTGGTGGCATGGCAGCATCAGCCGGCTACGGGGGCCGTGACACGATCACGACGATCCGGGTGATCCGCAGCGCGATCTCGGACGATCTCGCCCGGCTCCTCGAGAACGAACCCATCGTCCGCGAGGACGTCGACCCAGAAGGCGTCCACCAGGCGAGGGTCGCCTGCCGTCGGATGCGCTCGCAGCTGCGGACCTTCCGGAAGGCGATCCGGCGTGCGGAGCTTGACCCGCTCGTCGAGGACCTTCGATGGCTCGGGACCCTGCTCGGGAGCGTCCGTGACCTCGACGTGCTCTCCGAGCGCCTCGAGCAGGACTGCACCGGCGCCCCGGAGGGCGCGACGGCGGCCGTGCTCCGCAGTTGCGCGATCGACCGCCAGGAGGCATTCGCCGACGCGATCGTGGCCATGCGCTCGACGCGCTACCGCCGGTTGCTCGAGCGGCTCGGCACGGCGGCGGCGGCGCCGCCGGTGAAGAAGTCCTGCGCGGCAGAGCCCGCCGTCGGCGTCCTCCTCCCGGAGGTGCGCCGGCGCTGGGAGGAGCTCGAGGAGGCGGTCAGGGAGTTGTCGATGGCGCCGCGTGACGACGAGCTCCACCACCTCCGCATCCTCTCGAAGCGTGCCCGCTACGCCGCCGAGATCGCCGCGCCTTTGACCTCTGGCGATCTGGACAAGCTGTCGCGCCGGATCGCGAAGGTCCAGAAGGTGCTCGGGGAGTTGAACGACGGCTCGCGCGCCGTGCAGTGGCTCGAGCTGCTGAAGCAGGAGCCGTCGCGCCGTGGGCGGGTGGCCCGAGGAGGCGGCGGTGGGAGTGACATGCTCGTGGCGGTGGAGGTCGCGCTCGCCGCCGAGCACAGCGCTCTGGCGGCGAGGCGAAGCGAATGGCGCGCCGTGTTCGATCGGGCCCGGGAGGTCGCCGTCGGGCTCGGGTGGTCGGTGGAGCCGGCTGCTCAGGATCTCGGGAGCGGGACGGCGGGTGCCGCCGGTGCTGCCGCGTCTGCGGGGTCTGCCGCCTCTGCGGGGTCTGCGGAGCCTGCCGCGCCTGCCGAAGGGGCGGCAGACGCTACGAAAGGCGCGGGCCGGCTGAAGGCGGTGCCCGCCAGCGGGTGAGCGGTTGGTCGGGCCGAGGGGCCTCCGCAGCCGCTCGGCTGTTTCACAGCTCGGTCAGCGGGTGATCTCGTCGATCCGGCCGAGCGTCTCCTCGTCCAACCGGTCGAGCACGTCGAGGGCGGCCATGTTCTCGGCCACCTGTTCGGGGCGGCTGGCACCGGTGATCACCGTCGAGACGTTGGGGTTGTGCGCGCACCAGGCGATGGCGAGCTGAGCGAGCGAGCACCCGAGCGAGCCGGCGACATCGTTGAGGGCGCGGACCTTGGCGTTCCTCACCTCGTCGGTGAGCTCGTCCCGGAGCCATTCGTAGCCCTTCAGCGCGCCGCGGCTCCCCTCGGGGATGCCGTCGAGGTACTTGCCCGTGAGCTGGCCGGAGGCGAGGGGGCTCCAGGTCGTGAGGCCGATCCCGTGCCGCTCGATGATCGGGGCGTACTCTTGCTCGACGCGGGCGCGGGCGAGCAGGTTGTACTCCGGCTGCTCCACGACGGGCTTGCGCAGGCCGTACCGTTCGGCGACGTCGAACGCCTCGATGATCTCCCCTCCGGACCACTCCGAGGTGCCCCAGTAGAGCGCCTTCCCGGCCGAGACGATGTCGTGCATCGCCCAGACCGTCTCCTCGATCGGAGTCTCCGGGTCGGGCCGGTGGCAGAACAACAGGTCGACGAAGTCGAGGCCGAGGCGCTCGAGCGATCCGTCGATCCCCTGCATGAGGTACTTCCGGTTCAGCGTGTTCGTCATGTTGACGTCTCGGGAGAGGCCCCAGTAGAGCTTCGTCGACACGACGTAGCTGCTACGCGGCCACCCGAGCTTGTTGACGACGCGGCCCATGATGACCTCGGACTGGCCTCCGGCGTATGCCTCGGCGTTGTCGAAGAAGTTGACGCCGGCGTCGTGAGCAGCCTGCATGCACGCAAGCGCACGATCGTCGTCGAGCTGAGGTCCGAACGTCACCCATGAGCCGAACGAGAGCACGCTGACCTTGATCCCGGCCCGGCCGAGGCGTCGATACTCCATCTCAGTGCTGGTCCTTTCTGCCGATTCCTGATGCTTGCCTACTGCTTGTGCTTGGGTTGCCCGAGCTCCGACACGGCACCGGCGACGGGCTCAGTGCACCCCGGAGTGCGCGTGCTCGAGCCGGCAGGCGAGCTCCTCGCGCTGCCCCTCGTCGAGCACCGCGAGCACGCGCCCCACGGCCCGGTTGGTCGCAGCTTCCGCCTCCGCCCAGGCGTCACGAGCAAGATCGACCTCCGGGTACGGCTCGTGCCAGCCGAAGATCCCGGCCATGAAAGGCGTCTTGATCAGGACCGCAACGAGCGGGTCGAGCCCGGCCGCGAGCACGGCGCAAGCGTGCATGGCACCCCGCAGCTCGCGCAGAACGTTCAGCCGGTGCATCATCAGCTCGGCCGGCTCGACGGGTTCGGGAAGTGTCAGCCATCCGGCGAACAGCGGTGCACCCGCCGGGCTCGCCGCTGACACGACGATCCCGAGGAGCTCGGCCAGCCGCTCGTAGTCCTGGTCCTCGGCGAGGTGGTCGCGGGCCCAGGCATGAAGGCGGCCGGCGAAGCTCTCCGCTGCCTTGCGGGCGCCCATGACTTGCATGCCGCGATCCCAGCGTTCCCGGATCATCGCAGGGTTGAAGTAGACGAGGGCGGCCGCCACAACGCCCGCGTCGACTTCACCGAGCGCCCCGCCCCGACCGCAGACGTAGAAGTCGAGCCCGTCGAAACCGAGCTCGCTCCCGTACTCGTACGTCGCCCTGTCCAACATGACGTTCGACGGCAGGTCGCCGACGGGCGTGGCGAGCCGAGCGGCGAGTTCGTCGAGCACCGTGCCGGGGCCTCCGTTCATGCATCTGCGTCAGGGCGCTGCCTGACTCGACGGTAACGGCACCGGTACGATCGCCGTTCGTGCCGCATCGCAACGAGGTCGTGCTCGTCGACGAGGCCGGGACCGCCGTCGGGGTGTCCGAGAAGCGGGCGGCTCACGAGGCGCCGGGACTGCTGCACCTCGCCTTCTCGGTCTTCCTCTTCCGGCAAGACGGGTTGATGCTCGTTCAGCAGCGTTCCGTTCTGAAGTACCACTTCCCCGGGATCTGGGCCAACGCCTGCTGCTCACATCCCGGCCCGGGCGAGGACCTGCGCTCCTCGGCAGAACGCCGCGTGCTCGAGGAGCTCGGCCTCGAGTGCTCGCTGCGGCCGGCAGGCTCGTTCATCTATCGGGCCGTCGACCCGGTGAGCGGCCTCGTCGAGCACGAGCTCGACCACGTCTTCGTGGGCCTCATCACGGCGAGCGTGCTGCAGCCGGATCCGGACGAGGTGGAGGACTGGCGTTTCGTCGAGCCCGATGCCGTCGCATGCGCTGGGCCGGCGCAGGGTTATGCGCCGTGGTTCGGCGAGGCCTGCGAGATCGCCCTCAGGGAGTGGCGCGGATGAACGCGGCGACGACGCGTGCGAACTCGGCGCCGTGGTCCTCTTCGAAGGACTTGTCTGAAGGCTGACTGGTAGGCAGCGAAGCCGTCAGTACTTGGGTGTGTCAGCGGCGGGAGCGACGGGTGTACGGCGCGAGCACCGTGGTCATCATCGTGGTCATGATCTTGCGTGCCCGGTCGGTGGAACCGACGAGCTCGCCGCGCAGCGTGTCCCAGCTGCCCCAGCTCGTGACGAGCTCGAGCTGGTCGAGGACGATCGCCTTCTCGCGACCAGCCTGCTTCAGCTCGGGAGCAAAGACGTCGGCGAGCTGCTCGCGCTCTGCCTGGTTTGCCTCTCTCACGACTCTGGCAAGGGAATCGTGAGCTTCGGCAAGCCGCACGGCGACGCGGCGGATGGCGCCGATCTCCTCGTACATCCTGGCCCGCAGGCGCACGATGGCGGCGATCCGCTTGTCGAGCTCCTTGGCGTCTGGCCGCTGGCTCAGGTACGAGGTGAGGACCGGGCGCTGGTGCGTGGCGGCGGCGAGGAACAGCGAGTCGAGATCCGCGAAGTGGCGGAAGACCGTCCGCTCGGAGACGCCGGCGCGCTCCGCCACCTCGGCAGCGCCCGGGATGGGCTCACCGCCTTGCTCGCGGATGATGTCGAGGACAGCCGAGACGACTGCATCACGGTTCCGAGCCGCACGCAGGCGGCGACCGTCGAATTCCTCGTCTTCTTCTGCCTCGGCGACAACGTGTCCTGCAGGTGCAGGCGTCGGGATCACCCCCTTGTCAGGGCTGGAGGTGGATGAAGGTGGAATGCCAGCCGGTTGCGAGTGTATCGCTGCTCAGGCTCGAATCGGCCGGAATACGCCACTCCGCTGACACATGTTCTGCCGGTGTTCCGGGGCGCCCCCGGGGTCGCCCGAGCTTCAGACGACCAGAGGATCGGCCGCAGGAGCCTCCATCTCGGCCGAGGGGGGTGTCGCCTCGCCCGGCGGAGCCGAACGGGTCCGCACGGTGGAGCGGAGCTTGATCTCCGGCATCGCGAGGGCGGCGATGAAGGCGAGGAACACGATCGGCGTGGCCACGATGAAGACCGTGTCGATCGAGTGCACGTAGGCCTGGATGGCGGCGGTGTGGATCGGTGCCGGCAGAAGCTTCAGGCTCTTCGGGCTGCCGACGATGAGCCGGCTGATCTGACCGATGTGCGGCCGTGCCGCAGCGGGCAGGGCTGCGAGGAGGTTCCCGTCGAGCCTGTCCGTCAGCACCGCGCCGAGGATGGCGGTGCCGAAGGCGCCGCCCATCGAGCGGAAGAAGTTGCTGAGCGACGTTGCCGTCCCAAGGTCCTTGTAGTCCACCCCGTTCTGCACCGCGAGGACGAGCACCTGCATGACGAGACCCATGCCGATGCCCATGATGAACAGAAACGCCGAGATCTCGAGGTAGCTCGACGTCGCGCTCAGGAACGTGAGGAGGCCCATCGCGACCGTCGTGATGGCCGTCCCCGCGACGGGGAACATCTTGTAGCGGCCGCGCCGGGTGATGATCTGACCGGCCGAGATCGATGCGCCGAGGATCCCGACCATGAGCGGCAGGAGCTCGAGCCCCGAGATCGTCGGCGAGACGCCCTTCACGACTTGCAGGTAGACCGGCAGGTAGATGATGGCGCCGAACATCGCGACGCCGATGACGAAGCCCGCCGCGTTCGAAGCCGTGAACACCCTCTTGCGGAACAGGTGCATGGGGACGATCGGTTCCGGCGCCCGCATCTCCCGGAAGATGAAGGCGGCGATCAACGTGACGCCTGCGACGATCATCGTGATGATCTGCCACGATCCCCATGGGTAGCCGTAGCCGCTCGGGGACCCGCCGAGCGTCGTCACGAGAAGCAGCGCCGACACGCCCGCTACGAGCAGCAGAGCGCCGAAGTAGTCGATGGCGTGCTGCCTGCGCTCGCCCCTGTCCTTGAGGACGATCGAGGTGACGACAAGGGCGGCAGCCCCGATGGGCAGGTTGATGTAGAAGATCCAGCGCCAGGAGATGGACTCGACGAGGAAACCGCCGATGAGCGGTCCGGCCACGCTCGAGACCCCGAACACGGCACCGAAGTAGCCCTGGTACCGACCACGCTCCGAAGGCGGCACGATGTCGCCGACGATCGACATGGCGAGGACCATGAGCCCGCCTGCGCCGAGGCCCTGTAGGCCGCGGAAGATGATGAGCTCGTTCATGTTCTGACTGAGCCCTGCGAGCGCGGAGGCGCCGAGGAACACGACGATGGCGAACTGGAAGATGCGCTTCCGGCCGTAGAGGTCGGAGATCTTGCCATAGAGCGGTGCAGAAGCTGTGGAGGTGAGCAGGTATGCCGTCACAACCCAGGTGAGACGGTTCAGACCGTGGAAGTCGCCCGCGATCGTCGGGAGCGCGGTCGAGACGACCGACTGGTCGAGCGCGGCGAGGAAGAGCCCGAGCATCAGCCCGGAGAAGACGACGAGGATCTGGCGATGCGTCATTTCCGGCTCTTCGTGGGCGTCCATCGCGACCGGGGTCGCCACCTCGGTGTGGCTCATCTAGCGACTCCTTGCTGGGTTGCGTCTTGCGGGGTCATGTGCGGGGCTGCGGCGTGCGGGGCTGCGGCGTGCGGGGCTGCGGCGTGCGGGGCTGCGGCGTGCGGGGCTGCGGCGTGCGGGCACTCGTCGGCCTCGTAGGCGGCGAGCATCGTCTGGCAGATCTCCACGAACTCGACGAGCTGCCGGTCCGAGAGGGCGTTCAACATGCGGGAGGTCTTGCGGGTGACGGCCTCCTGGACGCGCTCCACGAAGGTACATCCCTCCGTGGTGAGCGCGAGCAGGACGACGCGCCTGTCGCCCGGGTCGTCCAACCGCTCCACGAGCCCCTCGCGCACGAGCCGGTCGGCCGTGGCGGTGGCCGAGCTCTCGCTGAAGCCGAGGGTCTTGGCGAGCTCCCGCATCGACTTGGCGCCCTCCTGAAGGTGCTGGAGCACGGAGAGCTGGTTGATCGTCACGTGCTGGAGCTCGTCGTGGAGCTCACGGTTCAGCTCCTCGCCGAACCGGCGGTGGAGGACCGGGCGCATGGCGAACACCCGCTGGACCAGCTCCTCCCGTGTTGTGACCATCGTTCTCTCACCTCCTCGGCTCAACCTGGCGGTGGTCGTCCAGCAAGCTAACGTTTTGATACGTGAAATATTCCGGGGACGCGGTAACCCCGTAGCTGGGTGAGTGCGCGCTGCGGAGGCGGCGCCGAGTCAGAGCAGCCCGGCGTCGCGAAGTTCGGCGAGCACCTCGTCGAGCGCGGCCGGATCAGCGAGAGCGTCGTGCGAGACGGCTCGTTCGACGGGTGTGCCGAGCAGGATCCGTCGAATCGGCACTTCGACCTTCTTCCCGTTCAGCGTGCGCGGGAGGGCTCTCACCGCGATGACGCGGTCCGGCACGTGCCGGGGGGAGACCTGCTCGCGCAGCGCCGCCCGCACTTGCGCCTCGAGCTCGGCGAGGTCAGGGCGCTCGCCCGACTCGCCCGGCTCGCCGGATCCGGCCGGGACTACGAGCAGCACGAGCTGACCCTCGCGCCCGAGCTCGCTCGTGTCGATCACGAGGCTGTCGGCGATGCCGGGCAGCGTGTCGACGGTCCGGTAGAACTCCGCCGTGCCCATGCGGACACCGCCTCGGTTCAAGGTCGCATCAGACCGTCCGTACACGATGTAACTCCCCCGCGGCGTCCGCTTCACCCAGTCGCCATGACGCCACACGCCGGGATAGTGAGCGAAGTAGGCCTCGTGGAGACGAACGCCGTCCTCGTCGCCCCAGAGCGCGACCGGCATCGAGGGCATGGGTGTGGTGATGACGAGCTCGCCCACGTCTCCCACCACGGCCTCGCCGCCCTCGGTGAAGGCTTCGACCCGGGACCCGAGGGAGGCGCACTGCAGCTCGCCGGCGTGCACCGGGAGCCACGGACAGGACGTGAGGAACGCCGTGCAGAGGTCGGTACCGCCCGAGACCGAGCCGACGAGGACGTCCTCGCCGATCTCCCTCGACGCCCAGGCGAAGCCCTCCGGGGGCAGGGGCGCCCCCGTCGACCCGATCGTGCGGAGCCGCGAGAGGTCGAGTCCCGCCTCGCGTCGAGGGCGGAGACCCTGCTTGCGACACGATTCGATGAAAGGCGCGCTCGTGCCGAAGAAGGTGATCCCCTCACGCGCCGCCATCCGCCAGAGGGCCATCGGGTCCGGGTGCACGGGGCTGCCGTCGTAAAGGACGATGGTGGCGCCGATCAGGAGGCCTCCGACCAGGTAGTTCCACATCATCCAGCCAGTGGTGGAGAACCAGAAGAAGCGCTCGCCCGGACCGAGGTCCCCGTGCAAGGACAACGCCTTCAGGTGTTCGAGCACGATGCCGCCATGGCTGTGGACGATGGCCTTCGGGAGCCCGGTGGTGCCTGAGGAGTAGAGGACCCAGAGCGGGTGGCCGAACGGAACAGAGGCGGTCGCGGGCTCGGTGGCCGAGGCCGGACCTGCCTGCAGGATGCCTTCGTACGTCGTGATCGTGGTTGACGCTCCGAGCGTCCGGGCAAGGGCGGAAATCTTCGGTTCGAGGTCGTAGTCCTTCCCGCCATAACGGTAGGAGGTGGCGGCGATCAACACTCTCGGCTCCACCTGCTGGAAGCGGTCGACCAGGGAGGCGGCCCCGAACTCGGGAGCACAGCTCGACCAGACCGCGCCGAGGCTGGCGGTCGCGAGGAACGACACCACGGCGCCGACGCCGTTCGGCAGCACGGCGGCCACCCGGTCGCCGAGCCCGATTCCGAGGGAGGCGAGACCAGCGCGAGCCCGAGCGACGCGGCCGAGCAAGTCGCCGTAGGTGAGCTCTTCCCGGGCGCCGGACTCGTCGGTGGCGATCACGGCGAGAGCATCCCGGTCCTGTCGCAGCACGAGGTCCACGTAGTTGAGCTCGGCACCGGCGAACCAGACCGCTCCTTCGGCCTTGCCCGGCTCGACCGTGACGATGTCGGTCGCCTCGGCTCGGAACGGGATCCCGGCGAAGTCGGCGAGCTCTGACCAGAAGCCGGCGAGGTCCTCGACGGACCATGTCCAGAGGGTCTCGTAGTCGGGCGCGGCGACCGGGATCCCGACGTGCTCTCGCACCGAGCGCGAGAAACGTGAGAGGTTCGAGCCCTCGACCCTCTCCCTCCCCGGCTCGTACAGCAGCGTCCCTTCGCTCACCTCGGCATAGAGCGTCATGTGACGGCGCCCCCCTCGCCATCGCCCGTGCCGGCCACGAGGAGGACGACTTTCCCGAGCTTGCGGCCCGCCGCGAAGCGGTCGTAGGCCTCCGCCACCGCGGCGAGCGGGTACGTCGCGGCGACCGGCACCGTGATGGCCCCCGTCTCGAGCCAGCCGAGGGCATCCCCCTCCACCGCGCGGGCGGCCGTCGCCTTCTCCTCGAGCGACCGGGAGCGCAGCGTGGACCCCCGCACGACGGCTCTTCGCTGCATCACCAGGCGTGCGTCGAGTTCAGCTGTGGCTCCCGTGCCGGTGACGCCGATGAAGACGATGCGGCCGCCGATTGCGAGCGAGCTGAGGTGCGCCGGGAAGCTGCCTGCGCCGACCAGCTCGATGATGACGTCGTACGGGCCGTGGTCGCCCTCGTCAGCCGGGTCGACGACCTCGTCGGCGCCGAACCGCGCGACTGCGGGGCGGAGGTCGGCGTTGCGGACGCTCGCGACCACCTGAGCGCCTCGCCTGTGTCCCAGCTGGACTGCTGCGAGGCCGACCCCACCGGCGGCGCCGGTCACGAGCAGGCGCTCACCCGCCTCAAGCCGGCACTGCGTGAACAAGGCGTCGTGGGCGGTCGTGAACACTTCCGGGAAGCCGCCTGCTTCAGCCCAGCCGAGGTGGTCTGGGACCGGGAGCGCGGTTGCATCGGCGAGGAGGCACAGCTCGGACTGCGCCCCCCCTGCGACGACGCCCATCACCCGGTCACCCTCGGCGAACCGAGTCGGCCCGGACCCGGTGGCCACGACGGCGCCGGCGAGCTCGAGCCCGGGGATGTCGGGGGGCGAACCTGCGGGTGCCGGATAGAAGCCCGCCTTCTGGAGAAGGTCGGCGGCGTTGATGCCCGCCGCCTCGACCTTCACGAGCAACTCACCTTCGCCCGGGACCGGGTCCGGTCGCTCGGCAGTCCTGATCGTTCCCGATTCGACGACGGCAGCCCGCATGGAGGCCGAGATTAGGTCCCAGGTGCGCGCCGGCTGCCGGCGGCCGGGCGCTACGGCCTGCCGGCTCCGTAGGCGCCCGGTGGGATCGGCGTGAACATGACGTTCGTGCCGGTGTTCTGGGCCTGGATGACGGTGTCGGAGCCGTACGGGCCGGAACCCACGTACATGACAACGTGATACAGGTAGCCGGCGTCGCCGTAGAAGATCAGGTCTCCCGGCTGCAGCGCCGACATCGAGACGTGGGCGATCTCGTAGTACTGCTCCGTGGCACCGTGAGCAAGGCTGACGCCTGCCTGGCCCCATGACCACATCGTGAGGCCCGAGCAGTCGAAACCCACTCCCGGCGTCGCACCGCCCCACACGTACGGCACTCCGAGCTGGGACTCTGCCGCCCGTACGGCGACAGCCCCGGAACCGCCGCCCACGGCCGGCGGGGGCGGCGGGGCAACTGGGGGCTGGTTGGCCTGCTGCTGCTTGGCGAGGGCCGCTGCCTGAGCGGCGGCGAGCTCCTGGAGCGCCCTCTGCTGCTCGGCGGCGGCGACGGCACGGGCGAGGTTGCCCTTCACCGTGGCAAGCTCGCTCTCCAGCTGAGAGGTGATCCGCTCGGCCTGCGCACGCTCGGAGGCGATCCTCTTCTCGGCCGAGGCGGCTGCGCGCTGATCGCTGAGGAGGGTGACGCGATGGCCGGCCAGATCGTGCGCCGCCGTCTCCACCAGCGCCTCTGTAGCCGAGAGGTCGCCGGATGCGGCCGAGTAGTACGCCTGCTGCATCGGCAGCTGCTGCGAGCTGCTGCCGAGGAGCATGGAGAGGCCGGGAGACGAGTTGCCCGTCACGTATGCATCGATCGCAACGATGCGCAGGCGAGCCTTGTCGCTCATGAGCCTCGCATGGGCTCGACCGATCGCTTTCGTCGCTGCGTCCACGGCCTGCTGCAGCTGCTGGACGCGCTCGTGGGCCTGGTTGTAGCCCTCGTCGAGCACCTGGAGCTTCGCGTAGTCGGTTTGGATCTCCGCCGCGAGCGCATTGGCCCGCTGCTGGAGCGAGGCGACGGGATCGGCGGCCGCCGACGCGTTCGCCAGCCCGGCGGGCACAGCGATTCCCACGACGAGGGAGGCGCTCGAGAAGGCGACGAGGGCGAGGCGTCGTCTGCGCCCCTCGATCGCGCCGAGGATCCGAGTCAACCCGTGGGTCCGTGCGGCCGCGAGGCTTGCCTCAGCAGGTCTCACAATGGGTCGAGAAGCTAGCCACAACTCCCTGGAGGGCGCAAGGTTAAACGATCACTTGCGCAGAAGTGTCATCTCACCGTAACACCTTGCAACAAAACGGCTTTCTCAGCCTCGGCGCGCCTTTCCGTTGGTGTCGTGAGAACTGTCGATTTACAGAACGTCGGCGTTCTGACGTGCACCACCTGCGACCTGGTCTCGTGAACCTGTGAAGGCGCAGCACTTGCGCCCGCCCCCCGACGGCGGCATTAGTTTGCGGGCATGACCACCTCTCCGCCCTCTGATGCCGGTACCTCTGCCGCTGCGCACGGCGAGGAGACGCAGTGGCGGGTCGAGCACGACTCGATGGGCGAGGTGAAGGTGCCTGCGGCCGCCCGATGGGGTGCGCAGACGCAGCGGGCGGTTCAGAACTTCCCGATCTCGGGCCGGCCGGTGGAGCAGGCGCTCATCGAGGCGCTCGCTCTCATCAAGGGCGCTGCCGCCAGGGTGAACGCGGACCTCGGGACGATACCGCCCGACGTCGCCGATGCGATCGAGTCCGCCGCAGCAGAGATCGCCGCCGGCGAGCACGCCGACCAGTTCCCGATCGACACGTTCCAGACGGGCTCGGGCACGTCCACGAACATGAACATGAACGAGGTACTCGCCAGCCTCGCCGGCGAGCGGTTGGGACGGGAGATCCGCCCGAACGACGAGCCGAACGCGTCTCAGTCCTCGAACGACGTCTTCCCCTCGGCCATCCACCTGGCTGCGGCCCGCGAGATCGTCGGCGACCTCATCCCGGGGCTGAGGGGGCTGGCGGGGGCTCTCTCCGAGCGGGCGGCGGCATTCGCCGAAGTCGTGAAGTCGGGCCGGACCCATCTCATGGACGCCACGCCCGTCACGCTCGGCCAGGAGTTCGGCGGTTACGCGGCGGCGGTCGAGAACGGCATCGAGCGCCTCGAGGCGGCTATGCCGCGAGTGGCCGAGCTACCGCTCGGGGGAACGGCCGTCGGGACGGGGCTCAACGCGCCGAAGGAGTTCGCGCCGGCCGTCATCGGCCGGCTCGCCTCCTCGACCGGCCTGCCGCTCACCGAAGCCCGCGACCACTTCGAGGCCCAGGGTGCGCGAGACGGCCTCGTCGAGGTGTCGGGCATGCTGCGGACGATCGCCCTCTCGCTCTACAAGATCGCGAACGACCTGCGATGGATGTCCTCCGGGCCGCGCTGCGGGCTGGCGGAGATCCACTTGCCGGACCTGCAGCCCGGATCGTCGATCATGCCGGGCAAGGTGAACCCGGTCGTCCCCGAGGCCGTCTGCCAGGTGGTCGCCCAGGTTGTCGGCAACGATGCCGCAGTCGCATTCGGCGGCTCGGCGGGCAACTTCGAGCTCAACGTCATGCTGCCTGTCATCGGACGCAACCTGCTCGAGTCGATCCGGCTGTTGGCAGCCGTCTCGCGCGCGCTCGCGGAGAAGTGCGTCGCGGGGATCGAGGCCGACGAGGAGCGCTGCCGCAGTTACGCCCTCTCGTCGCCCTCGATCGTCACCTCGCTCAATCCCTACATCGGTTACGAGGAGGCGGCGAAAGTGGTGAAGCAGGCGCTCGCCGAAGGAAAGGACCTGCGCGCGGTCGTGCTGGAGCGGGGGTTGTTGTCCGAGGACGAGGTCGACAGAGCGCTCGATGTCCTCGCGATGACACGCGGAGGGATCGTTCGCTGACCGTGCACCCGATCGAGCGCCTCCGCTGGATCGCGCGTGCCGAGGGTGAGTCCGCCACGACCATCGCGACCGAGGCGGCGTGGACACTCGGCGAGCTCGGCGCCGCGGATCCCGCCGCCGTGCTCACCGCCAGCCGGCGCCTCGTCGAGCGTCACCCGGGTTGTGGCCCGTTGTGGTGGGTGTGCGCCCACATGCTTCCTTCCGGCGATCCCTACGAGACGGCGCAGACCGTGACGGCGACATTGATGTCCGACACCGTGCCCGATCGCGTGGCGGACGCGCTTCGAGCGTCGTTCACCTCCTCGGACGTTCTCGTGGCGACGGCTCCGGTCGACCTGGTCCGGCAGGCGCTCGCACGCCGTGGGACCTACCACCTGCGACTCGTCGCCGACTACTCATGGCTGCGTCACGCCACGCGCGAGCTCGGCACGGTCGTCGACGACCTCACGAGCTGGGAGGGCGGGGAGGCGGAACGGGCGCTCGAAGGTGCGTCGGCGCTGCTCGTCGAACCCTGCCTTGCCTCGGTCTCGGGTCTGCTCGTCGAGCCGGCCAGCGGTGCCGCTGTCGAGATGGCGGTGGAGATGGGCGTGCCGGTGTGGGCTCTCCTCGGCACGGGGGTCGTGCTGCCGCAGGGGTTGGCCGACTTCGCAGCAGAGCTCACGGGAGAAGATCTCGAGCTGCTCGAGCCCGATCTGTTCGCGTGGGCTGTCGACGAGAGCGGTCAGGGAGAGATCGAGCCGGTACTCGCCCGCGTGGCGTGCCCGCCCGGAATGGAGCTGGTGCACCGTTTCGCGTAGTGATCCTGCGCCCCGGCGCGTATCACCAGGCGATGGGCACAGATAGCGTGCAGCGCCATGGGTGAGATGATCGAGTTCCCGAGCAACGGCTCCACCGGCGAGGGCTACCTCGCTACCCCGAGCAGTGGATCTGGACCTGGTGTCGTGGTGATCCAGGAGTGGTGGGGGCTGGTGGACCACATCAAGGATGTCTGCGAGCGCTTCGCCGGAGCCGGCTTTGTCGCTCTTGCGCCAGATCTCTATCACGGCAAGAAGACCGCCGAGCCCGACGAGGCGGGCAAGGAGATGATGGCGATGCAGTTGGAGCAGGCGGCGAAGGACATGTCGGGCGCTGTCGACGCAGTCGACGAGCGGAGTGACGGTGACGGTGTCGGCGTGGTCGGCTTCTGCATGGGAGGTGGGCTCGCTCTCGTGCTCGCTGCTCAGCGCAACGACGCCGTGAGAGCCGTCGTCCCGTTCTACGGAGCGGTCCCGTGGCCGGGCGTGCAGCCCGACTACGCCTCCATCACAGGCGCAGTCCTCGGTCACTATGCCGAGAAGGACGACTGGGCGAATGCGGAGGTCGTGCACGAGCTCGAGCGGCAGTTGCACGAGTCCGGCAACTCCGACGTGACCCTCCACATCTACCCGGGGACCGAGCACGCCTTCTTCAACGACACGCGACCCGAGGTGTACGCGGAGGAGGCCTCCGCCGTCGCCTGGCAGCGGACGATCGACTTCTTTCGCTCGCGTCTCGGCTGAGCCTTTCGCCCTGCCCGCGGGCAACGGCTCGGCGGACGGGCGAGGCCCCGCGACGGCCCAGGCGGCCCGCACCGTTTGGCCCCTTCGGACCCTCCGATGCGAAGATTCCACCCATGTCCGCCCGAACCCGCGCCATGCCTCGGCGAAGCTGCCTCTCGGTCCCTGGCTCGAGCGAACGGTTCCTGGAGAAGGCGCCGAGTGTGCCGGCCGACATGACCTTCCTCGACCTCGAGGACAGCGTCGCACCGCTCGAGAAGGTCGAGGCCCGGCAGAAGGTGGCGAAAGCGGTCCGTGAGCTGCCTTGGGACGACCGGGTGCTGTGCGTGCGCGTGAACGCCTGGGACACGAAGTGGACGTACGGCGACGTGATCGAGGTGGTGTCGAGCGCTGGCGAGCGGCTCGACGAGGTCATGCTCCCGAAGGTGCAGAGCGCGGCCGAGGTGGTGGCGCTCGACCTGCTCCTCACCCAGATCGAGCAGAACGTCGGTCTGGGTCAGGGCCACATCGGGATCGAGGCGCAGATCGAGACGACGCGCGGACTCATCAACGTGGAAGAGATCTGCGCCGCTTCGCCGCGGATGGAGGCGATCATCTTCGGGCCGGCCGACTTCGCCGCCTCCATGGAGATGCCGGTGCTGACAGGCGGGGTGCAGATCCCCGAGTATCCCGGCGACCACTTCCACTACGTCTTCTCGAAGATCCTCATGGCCGGGCGGGCGAACGGGTTGCAGGTGATCGACGGGCCGTTTCTCAAGGTGCGCGAGCCGGACGCGTTCCGTGACTTCTGCCAGCGGACCCGGGTGCTCGGCTACGACGGCAAGTGGGCGCTCCACCCCGATCAGGTCACGATCCTCAACGAGATCTTCTCGCCGACGCAGGACCAGTTCGACCACGCGTGGGCGATCCTCGACGCCTACAAGGAGGCGACGGAGAATGAGCGCAAGGGTGCAGTCATGTTCGGCGACGAGATGATCGACGAGGCCAGCCGGAAGATGGCGATCAAGTTCGTCACCCGCGGCGAGCGCGCCGGCCTCGAGCGGTCCGAGCCCTGAGCCGGTTCCGGCAGATGTCCAAGGTCAACGTCGCCGCCGAACGGCTCGTCGATGCGCCGTCGGAGACGGTCTACCGGTGCCTCGCAGACATGCGTGATCACCACGCCAACTTCCTGCCCGGCAACTTCTCCGACTTCACCGTCGAAGAGGGGGGTGTCGGTGCCGGAACCGTCATCACGTACTCGGTGACAGCGGGAGGCCGTACCCGCTCGTACCGGATGGCCGTGTCCGAGCCCGAGCCGGGACGTGTCCTGCGGGAGACGGACGCCAACTCCTCCCTCGCCACCACCTTCACCGTCATCCCGGCCGGCGCTCAGAGCAGGGTGCGGATCGAGACGTCCTGGGACGGCGCCGGGGGCGTCGGCGGCTTCTTCGAGAAGCTGTTCGCCCCGATGGCCTTGCGCAAGATCTACGAGGACGAGCTCAACCGGCTCGAGCAGTACGCGAAGAGCCTCGGCTGAGGCCTCTCGCGACTGGTGCAGCCCGCCGGTCGCTTGTGACTTTCGGCCCTGTTGCCCAGGTCGGTCCTTCTCTAGAGTCCGACGCAAGACAGGCCGATCCTCAGCTGATCGCCTGATCCGCCGGGTGGCTCTCCCCCCTCAGCCACCCGGCAACATTCGACGGCGGCCGTCCGCCGGCCCGAGAGGACCGAAGGAGGGCCGCTTCGCGTTCAAGCTGTCGAGCAGGTCGAGCGTGAAAGAGCCTGAATGACAGGTCCGCTGCCGGGGTACTCCTCTTCGTGGAAGGCACCCGGAGACCACGGGTCGATTTGCCAGGAGGGCAGAACCACAATGGCTGGAGTCGGAGTTGGGCTTCTCCTCATCGCGGTCGGAGCGATTCTCCGTTTCGCCGTATACGCCCCGAATCAGCACGCGAACTGGGGGACGATCGGCATCATCTTGATGATCGTCGGCGCCGTCGGCTTCATCGTCGGGCTGATCTTCGAGATGCCGAGGCGCATGCGCCGCCAGGACACCTACATCCAGCGGCCGGATGGTTCGGCCGAGCGGGTCGTGCAGGACCGCCAGACCATCTGACGGTCACGTCTCTCGTCGTCTGCGGCGCCCGCCGGGTCTGTCCGGCGGGTGCCGGCGCGTTCAGGGTGTCGCGCCGACCCAAAGGCCACGGCGCGGGCGACAGCGGGTGAGTACCGTCGCGTTCATGGCTGTGTCCGACAGGCCGATCGCCTGGCTCCTCGACTCCGACCCTTCGATCCGCTGGCAGGTGATGCGCGACCTGCTCGACGCGCCGGAGCCCGAATGGAGTACGGAGCGGGCGAAGGTCGAGACGGAGGGCTGGGGCGCCCGGTTGCTCGCTCATGAGGACGATGACGGGCGCTGGGCGGGCGGCGCGTGCTTCCCGCAGGACTTCACGACGAGCGAGTGGGACGCGGTCGGACAGCCCTGGACCGCCACGATGTACGCGCTGGCACAGCTTCGTGACTTCGGCCTCGATCCTTCCACTGAGCGAGCCAAGCGAGCAGTCGAGCTGATCGGAGCCAACGCCCGTTGGGAACATGACGGCGAGCCCTACTGGGAGGGTGAAGTCGAGGAGTGCATCAACGGCCGGACGGTCGCCGAGGGCGCGTACTTCGGAGTCGACGTGTCGAAGATCGTCGACAGGCTGGTCGGTGAGCGACTCGACGACGGCGGTTGGAACTGCGAGAGGGCGAACGGCTCGACTCGGTCGTCGTTCGCCTCCACGATCAGCGTCCTCGAAGGCCTGCTCGAGTACGAGCGAGCCACCGGTGGCACGCCCGGGTCCCGGGCGGCACGTCGGAGCGGCGAGGAGTATCTCCTCGAGCGCCACCTGTTCCGGCGCCTCAGCACAGGAGAACCGGCGGACGAGCTGTTCCTGCAGCTCCTGTACCCGACCCGCTGGTACTACGACGTCCTCCGCGCCTTGACCTACTTCCGCGATGAGGCCGGCCTCACGGGCACAGCGCCGGACCCGAGGCTCGAGGAAGCGGTGGACCACGTCCGCTCGAAGCAGCGCGAGGACGGGACCTGGCTTCTCGACCGGAGCCTGCCGGGGCGGACGTGGTTCGACATGGACGAGAGAGCAGGGGAGCAGTCGCGGTGGGTGACGCTGCGGGCCATGCGCGTGCTCACCTGGTGGGACCGCTCTAGGAGACCCTGAACGTCGAGTATGCGAATGTCTTACACGTTCCAGGTCACCGTCGACTCGGCTCGGCCGCACGAGATGGCGGATTGGTGGGCGACCGCGCTCGGCTGGGAGGTGGAGCCGAGCGACGAAGCCTTCATCGAGAGGATGATCGCCGAGGGCTATGCGACCGAGGATGACACGACGCGCCATCGCGGTGAGCTCGTGTGGAAGGAGGGAGCCGCGATCAGGCACCCCGATGGACTCGAGGCGGCCCCGAGACTCCTCTTCCAACTCGTTCCGGAACCGAAGACGTCGAAGAACCGGGTCCACCTAGATCTCCGGATCGGCGAAGACGACTTGACCGAGGTGGTCGACCGGTTGAGGGAGTCCGGGGCCACGTTTCTCCACGAGGGCACGCAGGGGCCGCACAGGTGGGTGACGCTGGCGGATCCCGAGGGAAACGAGTTCTGCGTCTCGCCGTGAAACCCTCGGCCCGGATTCAGGTGTCCAGAGCCTGCTCGACCAGCCGGCGTGCGATCACCTTGAGGCACAGGGTCTCGTCCGCCCCCTCGAAGATCGAGAGGACCCGGGCGTCGACGAAGAGCCGACTCACTGGGAATTCCTCGGCGTACCCCATTCCGCCGTGGATCTGCATCGCCTCGCGTGAGACCCACTCGGCCGCCCTGCAGACGTACGCCTTCACCATCGAGGCCTCCATCGAGCCTTCTCCCCGGGCCATCATCGAGCCGACCTCGTAGGCGAACTGGCGGCTCGCCTGGATCATCGACGCCATCCGGCCGAGCTTCGCCCGTGTCAGCTGGTAGTCGATGATCGGGTGGCCGAACACACGCCGCGCCCGCGCGTACGACAGGGCAGCCTCGTAGGCGGCCTGCATGACTCCGAGGGCCCGTGCTGCAGTCTGAAGGCGCCCGTTCTCGAACCCCGCCATCTGCAGGTAGAAACCCTTCCCCTTCCCCTCCTCGCCCCCGATCAGGTTCTCTTCGGCGACCCACCAGTTGTCGAAGGCGAGCTCGTAGGAGTGCATCCCGCGGTAGCCGAGCGTGTCGATCGGGCGGCCCTCGAGCTTGCCGGGGCCGAGGGCGCCCGGGCGCCCCTCGGTGGAGTCGTCCTGGACGAGCACGAAGCCGCGCGAGTCGGACCGGGGTTTCGGGACGACGAAGAGAGAAAGGCCGCGGTGGCCCTTGGATCGGTCCGGGTCGGTGCGGGCGAGGAGCATCAGGACGTCGGCACGCGCGGCAAAGGTGCACCATGTCTTCACCCCGTTCACGACGTACCCGTCGCCGTCAGCCGGCGAGGCAGTCACGGTGAGGTTGGCGACGTCGGAGCCGAAATCCGGCTCGGTGACAGCGACCGCCACCATGAGCTCGGCGGAGGCGATGCGGGGCAGCAGGCGCCGGCGCTGCTCTTCGGTCCCTCCGTTCACGATGGCTCGCGTCAGGATCTCCGGGCGGGTGATGAGAGCACCGCCCGCCCCGAGCGAGCCGCGCGACAGCTCCTCGGTGGCCACGACCATGCCGAGGTAGTCGTGCTCGCCGCCCGAGGCGAAGCCGCCGTATTCCTCCGGAACGGACAGCCCGAAGCCTCCCATGTCAGCGAGCCCCTCGATGATGTCCTCGGGGATGTCGTCGTTCTCGCGGTGGATGTGCTCGGCCCTCGGCGCGATCTGGTCCTCGGCGAAGCGCCGGAACGTCTCGCGCACGAGCTCGAAGTCGGGGTCGAGGTGGAGCGGCCCCGGAGTCTCGGCCACCGAGGCCACGGCGCCGGGCGAACGGGCGAGCGACAACCACGAGGACGCCTCCTCGTGCCAACCGGGCTCGGCTCCCCAGTCGCGCTCGCGCCCGACGGTGCGGGCGACGATGTCCGCCACGACGTCGGCGACGAAGATGGCCGCGAGCCGGGCCTCCGTCTCGCCCTGCGCCCCGTAGCGCAGGGCGGCTCGGGCGGTCTCGATGCCCGCCGTGGCGTGGGCGAGGTCGTAAGCGAGGACTTGGTGGTCGTCGAGGAGCTTGCCGCCGTCGCTGATCCTGGCGAGCCGGCGCGCCGTCCCGGCTACGAGATCGGATGCGAGATCGAGAGCCGCCTTCGCCGGCGCGAGGTCGGCGAGCGCAGCCTGATCAACGGTGCCGGAAGGGTTCGGGGCCATCGGCAGAGGTTACTGACGGGTCTGCGGACGGTGCCCGTTCGGCCGAGCGGCGCCCGATCACCGTCACGAGCGGAGGAAGCACGATCGGGTCGTCGCCGGGGTCCACCTCCGTGAGGCTTTCGAGGTAGTCCGCCACTGGTCCCGGGCCGGCTCCTGCCGGTGCCTCCGCCCAGGCGTCGACGAGCTCGAGGCCGGCATCCCTGACAAGCGCGGGCAGGACCGCCCCGACGTCGGGGTTGCGGGCATCCGGCATCGAGAGGGGCGTCCCAGCGACGCGCCCAGCCGAGGTGATCGGCTCCTGAGCGACCACGAAGCCGCCTTCGGTCACGACGGCGACCATCCGGCGGAGCACTCGCAGGGGGTCGATGACGTGCATCAGCAAGAAGCGGCAGTACGCCACCTCGACGCGCTCGGGCAACACGAGGTCCTCTGCCGCCTGGGTCAGGGCGATCACCTGAGCCTCGCCGGCAGCGGCGGCAGCCTGCGCCGTCTCGTCTCGCGCGAAAGGGTCCGAGTCGACCGCGTACACGCGTCCGTCGCGCCCGGTCAGCTGGGCGAGCGCCACGGACACGTCGCCGCCTCCCGCGCCGACATCGACGCACCGCCATCCCTCGCCGAGGTCGAGGCGCTCGAGCGCCGTCGCGAGCGGTCGCCGGTAGACGTCGTTGCGGAGCCCGAGCTCGGTCACGGCCGATATCTTGTCGCCGTGCGTGTGACGATGCTCCTCTGCGACGCTGCCCAGGTCGCCGACGGAAAGCTCTACATCCTGGGCGGTGGCTGGAGCCTCGTCGGCCCGGACCCGATGCCGTCTGCAGTGGCGCTCAAGATCGACGTCGACTGGACCGAGGCGGGATCTCCTCATCACTGGGAGCTGTACCTCGTGGACGAGGACGGCCAGCCCGTGCTCGTCGAGACGCCCGACGGACCGAAGCCGATGGAGGTACGCGGCGACTTCGAGGTGGGTCGACCCGGCACGGTGCCCGAGGGAAGTCCCATCGACGTCGCGCTGGCCGTCAACTTCGGCCCCCTGCCCCTACCGCCGGGCACCAGGTTCACGTGGCGCCTGACCATCGACGGGGAGTCGGCTCCCGACTGGGTGCTCGCCTTCTCGACCCGGGAGGCCCGCGACAAGCGCGATCTCCCCGAAGAAGAGTGACCGCCCCATGACCGCCCACGAGCGCCCCTTCGGGCGTGCTCTCGAGGACTTCGTCGTCGGGGACGTCTACCGGCACTGGCCGGGCAAGACGGTGACCGAGTACGACGACCACCTCTTCTGCATGATCACGATGAACCACCACCCGCTGCACACGGATGCCTGGTACGCGGAGAACGACACGCCGCAGGGACGCAACGTCGTGGTGGGCAACCTCGTTTACTCCCTCGTGCTCGGGATGAGCGTGCCGGACGTGTCGGGGTCGTGCATCGCCAACCTCGAGGTCGAGTCCCTCCAGCACAAGAAGCCGACGTTCCACGGCGACACGATCTACGCCGAGACAAGGGTGCTCGACGTGGTCGAGTCGAAGTCGAAGCCGGACCGGGGCGTCGTGACAGTCGAGACGAAGGGCTTCAACCAGCACGGGGACGAGGTCTGCTACTTCCGCCGCAAGCTCCTCGTCTGGAAGCGTGACGCATTGCCGGTCCGACGGCGGCCGTACGAGAACGCCTGGGACTGAGCACGCCGCCGCCGCGACCGTCGTCGAGTGGTGGCGGAGCTCGGAGGTGAGAGCCGAGCGCGACGGCCTGCCGTGGCGGATGCCGCCGTTGGCGGGCGACCCGTGGGCCGACCCAGCGGCGCTCGCGTCGGCTCCCCTCACCGAGGTCCTCGTGCTGTGGTCCGGGCTCGGTTATCCGCGCCGCGCCGTCGCGCTGCAGCGAGCCGCGGCCGAGATCGTCGAGCGTCACGGCGGCTGCATCCCGAGCGAGCGCGAGGATCTCGAGTCCCTGCCGGGCATCGGTCGTCCTCGTGACGCACGGGCTGCTCGAGCCGGTGCCGGACGGCTACCGGATCGCCGGTTCGCAGGCTGCGGGACCGTCGAGCACGGGCCACGTCGAGCGAGGCAGCTGACGGCCCTGGTCATTCCTATTGTCATGACGAAGTCTCAGTCACTACGCTGCCACGCCGAGGGGGAGCCCGGCTCTCCCCGGGCTAGCGGTGCAGGGCTCTGGAAGGACTCGTGCTGAGAGCCGATCCGGCCACGGCCACAGCTCGTGCTGTGGCCGGCCCTGCCCGTGCAGGCGCAGCGGGTCGCCTGGTGCTGTAGCTGGTCAGGTGCCGGCCGGCACGATCGCCACGTCGCCGCTGACGCTCTCGCAGATGATGCGCAGCTTGGCGTCTCCCGGCTCGCTCTCGTCGAACGGCAGCGTGCAAGTCATGTCGCCGCTCAAGCTGCGCACGTCGAGGTAGGCGCCTACGCCGGAGGCCACGCCGACGGTGATGTCGCCCGAGGCGGTCTTCGCCCTGATCTCGCCTTCGTGGGCACGCCGGATCTCCACGTCGCCGGAGGCGTTGTCTGCCTTCACCGAGGCGGCCGCATCACCGATCTCGATGTCACCGCTCGCGACCGAGAGCTCGACCGGACCTCCCGCCTGCCCGATCGTGACGTCGCCGCTGGCGCCGCGCAGGCGGGCGCGATTCGAGACACGTTCGCAGCGAAGATCGCCGCTCGCAATCGTGACCGAGAGCTCGCCTTCCACGTTCTCCACGTCGACGTCGCCGCTTGCCACGGTGGCGGTGAAGTCTCCGACCGTTCCCGCACAGCGCACGTCCGCCGAGCCGGTCCTGACCGTCACAGACGATCCGACCGGGAGCCGCACCGTGCAGAGCACCTCGGCGTTCTTGAACGTGCGAGACGGCACGTGCACGTCGAGGCGCCCGGACTCGAAGGTGACCCGCGACGCCGCGACGAGCTCCCTCGCCCTGTTCGAGGACGATCCCGGTTCGAGCGACACACGGATCTCTCCGTCGGTCTCCGGATGGAGGTCGACCTGCCCGGCCGGCACTTGGACGGTCGCAACGACGGGGCCGACGGCGACGAAGTTCCAGTCCATCTCACTTGCTCCTTTCAACCACGGACGTATCCGGTCATGCGCCGGGGCATCCGGCGGCTCGCCTGTTGCACGCTGCCCTGCTCGAGGGCGTGAACCAGCGCCTGGACGATCCAGGAGTTGATCGACGCCCCGGCACGGGCGGCCACGCCCTCCACCTGGCCTTTCAGGCCTTCGGGAAGGCGGAGCGTGAGCCGGGCGAGCTCATCGTCGATGTACTCGGCGAGGCGATCCGCGTCGATCGTCTCCGCTCCGCCGGCAGAGCTCGCCTCCGGCACGAGGGACAGGACGGGGTCCCGCCCTTCGAGCCGGACCTCGACGCGGGCGCCGGGGGCGGATTCGGACAGCTCCCGGGCCGCTTCGTGCAGCGCGTCGAGGAGGTGAAGGCGCACGGACGACTCGACGCTCGCCACGAGCACCTCCGCCACTCGGCGGGTCTCGTCTCCGCCGACGGCACCGGCTCGTCTCAGGTCCTCGCTGATGCCCTCCACGATGGGTGACAGCTCCATGACGTCACTATGACATCACGCCTGACGTCTGTCAACCGTCATACCGACGCACGAATAGCGTCATCTCACGACGCGCCGCCGCCATCCCGGAGCCAGTCGAGCACGCGTGGGTTCACGACCTCCGGGACTTCCAGATGCAGGAAGTGCCCGCCCTCGTCGATCACGGCCACCTCCGATCCCGGCCCGAGCAGGCCGGACAGGGTCGCCATCACGCCCGGATCCTCGATCGTGTCGACACCGACGCATCCGTCGCGCCGACCGTGGAGGTAGAGCGTCGGCTGCGTGACCGCCGCCAGCGACGCGGCCACCTCGGCCTCGAGCCCTTCGGAAGGCGCGCCGAAGTCGAACATCGCCCGGTAGTAGCCGATCGCGGCCGCCAGGTTCTTCGGCGTGCCGAGTGAAGTGCGCACCCGCTCGAGGTCCTCGGTGGCGTCGTAACCCGGCGACCACGCATCCCACAACCGCTCGAGAAACGCCATCCCGTCTGCCGCCACCACCCCCTCCGCGAACGCCGTCTGGAAGAAGAAGACGTAGAAGGATCGCCTCAATTGCTCGAAGCGCAACAGACCCTGTACGAAAGCCGCCGCCGGCGGCACGGCCATCCCGACGACACGCCGGAAGCGCTCCGGGGCGAGTGCAGCCGCACCGTACGACACCGCGGCACCCCAGTCGTGCCCGACGAGTGAAGCACCGGGCGGTGCACCGAAATGGTCGTGGAGCAGGATCACGTCCTTCACGAGGCGCGCCAGCGGGTAGCGCCCGTCCGGTGAGAGAGACGTGGGCGCATAGCCGCGCAGGTACGGCGCAACTCCGCGGAACCCCGCATCGGCCAGCTCCGGCAGCAAGTGCCGCCAACTCCAAGCGGTGTCCGGGAAGCCGTGCAGGCAGATGACGAGTGGGCCGTCCGCCGGTCCGCACTCGAGCAGCCCGAAGGTCGCCTCACCGACTTGCGCGCTCCGCTCCCTGATCTCAGCCGTCATGGCACTATCCTGCACCTCACCGCGTTTCCGGGAGGGCTTCCGGGACGGCCCGTGCAACGGGTTCCGGGAGGAGCGTCGATCTGGCGGCGCCGGCCAAGAAAGCGAGAGGGAGGACGAGTGCCGACGGTGACCTTCCACGGGGTCCGGGGCTCGTGTCCCTGCTCGGATCCGAGGATGAGCCGCTACGGCGGCGGGACGTCTTGCGTCTCGATCCAACCCGACGACGACGTGCCGCCCATCGTGCTCGATCTCGGCACGGGTAGCCGGTTGCTCGGAGAGGACCTCGTCGCCCGGTACCTGCCGGGACGCAGCCTGTCTCGCGGAATGCCCCCCGACGACCTCCCCGACCCGCTGGACGCCGCAGTTGGAGAACCTGCAGGGGCTGTTTCAGCGAACGAGCACATGCATCACGGCGCGGACGCCGGATCCGCGCTCCTCGAGCTCTCGGCCTTCGTGACCCACCTCCACTTCGACCACGTGCAGGGGCTGCCGTTCTTCGGGCCGGCGATCCGCCAGGGCACCCTCCTCACGATCTACGGTCCCTCCAAAGACGCCACGACCCTCGAGCACAGCTTCGCCGCCTTCGTCCGGCCGCCCTACTTTCCGGTCGGTCTCGATGACCTGCCGTCCTTGCTGCGCTGGCGGGCGGTCTCCGACGGCGATTCGATCAGGGTCGGCGATGCCGTCGTGCTCGCCCGCGAGGTCCCGCATCGGGGACCGACGCTCGGGTACCGAGTGCAGTGCGGCGGGTTCGTCATCACGTATCTGAGCGACCACCAAGCGCCTCGGGGCTCCCGACCCGGTGGCGGCCCGGGCGAGGAAGGAGGTCCGCGGCTGTCGGAGGCCGTGTGCGAGCTCGCCGCCGATGCGGACTTGTTGATCCACGACGCCCAGTACACCGACGAGGAATTCGCCGTCAAGGGGCACTGGGGCCACAGCACCGTCGGGTTCGCTCTCGAAGTCGCCAGGGCCTCGGGGGCGAAGCGCCTCGCGCTCTTCCACCACGACCCCACCCACGACGACGAGTGGCTCGACGGCATGGAGGCGGAGGCGACGCGTCTTGCGGCAGGCGACTTCGCGGTCGTGATGGCAGCCGAGGGGTTTTCCATCAAGTTGCAGTAACTCGCGGCGCGAACCCCGGCGCGGAGGCGCTTGAATGGGTTCGTGCATTTCGCGTTCATCGGCAGACAGGCCGGCGCCATGGCGTGCAGCCCCGGACCGACTGATCGCCGATGACCGCCCTCGTCATCATCGGGCTCATCGCTGTAGTCGCACTCGCCGTCGTGTGGTCCCGCGTCGGGCTCGCCCGCTCCGAGCGGCGGTCGATGGAGAGTTACGAACGCACCCTCCACCTGCTCGGCGACGTGACGCGGCGCAGCGACGCTGCGGCGCGGATCCGGCCGGTGCGGCGAGAGGACACCGAGCACGGTTACATCCGGGCCGAGCATCCTTCGAGTGCTCCACCGCTCTCGTCCGGCCACGCCTCGGAGGCGACGGAGGCGGCCGAGACGGCGGAGGCCGACGCGGGAGACGGAGAGCCGGCGCACATCCCGGTGCCTTCCTCGATCTTCGAGCGACCGCGCATCGAGAACGTCCCTGTTCAGTTCGCCGACGACAGCGACGCCTTCGAACGGGCGCAGGAAGAGGCCCAGCGCACGACGGCGATCCCGCTCATCTCCGGCGCCCCCACGACCGCCACCTCCCGGATTCCCGCCGCCGCGTCTTTGTCCAGTGGCGCCGCGTCCGCGCCCGACACCGCACCCGCGGGCGCCCCCGCGCGAGAGCGGCTCGAGCACAGCAGCCGACTCACGAGGCTCCCGATGGGCCGGGTCATGAGCATCGCCGCAGCCGTGCTCGTCGTCGTCGTGCTGGTGCTCGTCGGCGTGACCGTGCTCGGAAAGAAGCCGCATCCCGCCGCGGCCGGATTGCACCACCACCATCCGTTGCACCACGCCAAGGTGGTGCCGTCGACGCAGGCGCCGACCACGACGGCCCCTTCGGAGCTGGTGCCGGTCTCGACGTCCCCCCAGCAGGTGGCCTTCGTCGCCCCGAAGGGCACGTACACGGTGCTCCTCACCGACACGGGCAGTGCCTGCTGGGTCGGCATCCAGCAGACCCTGAACGGCCCCGACGTCTGGCAGGAGACGCTCGCGCCCGGCCAGAGCGCCACCTACCAGGCCTCAGGACCGCTCGTCATCAGGATCGGCGCCCCTCAGTACCTCGGCGTGAAGGTGAACGGCCTCCCGGTCCGGCTGCCCGGTTACGTCCAGCCCTACGACGTCCTCTTCAACCCGTCGACGCCTCCGTCGTCGGCGTGACGCCCGCCGCGGCCGTCGGCATCCCGGGCCGCCGCGCCCGTTGCGTCGAGCACGAAGGCGAGCAGGAAGGCCCGGCGCTTCCAGGCGTCGTAGCGCCCGGAGGGCCCGAAGTGGCCGGCTGACAGCTCCATCCTGAGGAGGATGCCCGAGGAGCTCTCCGGGCTCAGCAAGCGAAGCTTCTGCACCCACTTCACCGGCTCGAAGTAGCCGACGCGCGGATCGGTCAGGCCGCCCGTGACGAGCATCCGCGGATACCGGCGCTCCTGCACGTTGTCGTAGGGGGAGTACTCCCTGATCCAGCGGTAAGCGTCCTCGCTCGACACCGGGTCGCCCCACTCTTCCCATTCGTTCGTCGTGAGGGGGAGTGAGGCGTCGAGCGTCGTCGTCAGGCAGTCGACGAAAGGGACCTCGGCGACGACTGCCGCGAACGCATCGGGGTCGAGGTTGACGGACGCGCCCATGAGCAGCCCGCCGGCGCTCGCCCCGTTGGCAGCGAGCTGCTGTCGCGTCGTCCAGCCCTCCTCCACGAGGAAGTGGGCGGCGGCGATGAAGTCCTGGAAGGAGTTGCGTTTCTTGTCGAGCTTGCCGTCGAGGTACCAGTGCCGCCCGAGCTCCTCCCCGCCTCTCACATGGGCCATCACGACCAGCACGCCTCGGTCGAGGAGCGGGTGGATCGGCCCGTGCCCTCGCCACGACGGATCCGTGCTCAACCCGTAGGCTCCGTAGCCGTAGAGGAGGGCGGGGCCGGGACCGCTTGGGCGGTCGGCCCGCCACGCGAGGGTGATCGGCACCTCCGTGCCGTCCTCCGACTTCGCCCATGCCTGTTCGGTCCGATAGGCCGACGGCTCGTAGTTCGGGACCGGCAGGCGGCGGAGCGCGCGGCTCTGCCCTGTGGCGAGGTCGAGCTCGTGCAACGTCGTCGGCTCGACGAGCGTCGAGGTCTCGTATCGGATCGCCGGGGTCGAGAACTGCCAGTTCTGGGCGAGGAACGCCGTCCCTGCCGGCGGCGCTTCTACGAGGCGCGGTTCGCCGCCGTCGAGCGGAAGGACCCGCACGGCCGTCGTGGCGTGGCCGCGCTCGCCGATCAGGGCGTGGCCGGCGATCACGTCGAGGTGCTCGAGCAAGACGTCGTCACGCTCGGCCACGAGGAGACGCCAGCTCTCCCGCGAGGAGTTGCCGACAGGCGCCCGCCACAGGGAGAAATTCTCGGCGCCGTCGTTCGAGAGGATCAGCCACTCGCCTTCGTGGTGCTCGATGGAGTACAGGACATCGTTGCGCCGGGGTGTCACGACCTGTGGAGCCTCGTCCGGTGTCGCGGCGGCGATGAAGTGCCATTCGCTCGTGATGCTGCTCTCGACCTCGATCACGACGAACCGCTCGTCCTTCGTCGTGTCGACACCCACGAAGAAACGCTCGTCCTCCTCCTCGAACACCCGCTCGTCCGCCTCGGGCGGCGTGCCGAGGCGGTGGCGCCACACCTGGTACGGCCGGCGCGTCTCGTCGGGTCTGGTGTAGAAGAGCGTGGCATTGTCGGCCGCGAAGGCAAGCCCGTAGTAGGCGCCCTCGATCACGTCGTCGAGGTCCCTGCCGGTCTCGATGTCACGGATCCGGATCGTCATGAGCTCTGATCCCGTGAAGTCCGCCGCGTAAGCGAGGAGCCGCTGGTCACGTGTCAGCGCGCGGTCTCCGACCTCCAGGTACTCGTGACCGCGGGCGAGCTCGTTCTCGTCGAGGAGGACCGTCTCGTGAGGGTCGTCCTTGCCGTCGCCGGGCTCAGGGAGCGGCGCGTCGAACGGTCGGCGGCAGAAGACGGAGTAGTCGGCTCCTTCGATCGTGCGGGAGTAGTAGGCCCAGCTCCCCTTCGGCACCGGGTAGGACACGTCCGTCAGCTGGGTGTGGCCGAGGATCTCCCGGTAGACCTGATCGACCAGTGGGTCGAGGTGTGCGGTCGCGGCGGCCGTGTAGGCGTTCTCGGCCTCGAGCAGCGGCATGACGGCCGGATCGTCGCGGTCCCGGACCCAGTACCAGTCGTCCACGCGCGTGTCGCCGTGGGCGGTGAGGTGATGGGGCCGGCGCTCGGCGACGGGCAGTGTGGTCTCTGAGTCCTCCGTGGTCACGCGGGCAGCTTGTCACGTCGATCGACCGCCTCAGGAAAGCCAGGGCGAGCAGCACCTTCGCGATCGACGCCGCCCGTCAGGTTGTTACTATGTACGTAGTGCAAACTCGGCTCGCAGCAGAGGGGAAGATCGCCTGATGGCAACCACGGAACTTGACCTCGGCCGCTACCAGCTCGGGTGGAGCGACGTCGAGGACTATGTGTTCAAGCCGCGCAAGGGGCTCAACGAGGAGATCGTCCGCGAGATGTCGGCGATCAAGCACGAGCCCGAGTGGATGCTGAAGTTCCGGTTGAACGCGCTGCAGCGCTTCGAGCGCAAGCCGATGGTGCCGTGGTTTGCGAGGAAGATGCCGGAGCTCGACTTCCAGGACATCTACTACTACATCAAGCCCATCGAGCAGCAGGTGAGCGCCTGGGAGAACCTCCCGGAGTCGGTGAAGAACACCTACGACAAGCTCGGCATCCCCGAGGCCGAGCGGAAGTTCCTCGCAGGTGTCACCGCGCAATACGAATCCGAGGTCGTCTACCACCGCAACCGGGAGGACCTCGCGCGCCAGGGCGTGCTGTTCACCGACATGGACACGGCTGTCCGCGAGCACCCGGACATCCTGCGCAAGTGGTTCGGAAAGGTGATCCCGCCGAACGACAACAAGTTCGCCGCGCTCAACTCGGCCGTGTGGTCCGGCGGCTCGTTCATCTACGTCCCGCCCGGCGTCAAGGTGGACATGCCGCTGCAGGCCTACTTCCGCATCAACGCCGAGAACATGGGGCAGTTCGAGCGGACGCTCATCATCGCCGACGAGGGTGCCCAGGTGCACTACGTCGAGGGTTGCTCCGCACCGGTGTACTCGACCGACTCGCTGCACTCCGCCGTGGTCGAGCTCGTGGCGCTGCCGGGCAGCCGGATCACGTACACGACCATCCAGAACTGGTCGAACAACGTCTACAACCTCGTCACGAAGCGAGCCCGTGCCGACGCCGAAGCCCATGTCGAATGGATCGACGGCAACATCGGCTCACGCCTCACGATGAAGTACCCGTCGGTGTACCTGATGGGGCCGAAGGCGTCGGGCGAAGTGCTGTCGGTGGCGTACGCCGGTCCGGGCCAGCAGCAGGACACCGGGGCGAAGATGATCCACTGCGCGCCGGAGACGACGTCGACGATCATCTCGAAGTCGATCTCGAAGGGCGGCGGGAACGCCACCTACCGCGGCAAGGTGCACGTGGACGAAGGTGCGAAGCGGTCGAAGTCGTTCGTGCGATGCGATGCGCTGATCCTCGACGAGGACTCGGTGTCCGAGACGAAGCCCTACATCGAGGTGCAGGAGCGGGACGCCGAGATCGGTCACGAGGCGACCGTGTCGAAGATCGGCGACGACCAGCTCTTCTACCTGATGAGCCGCGGCCTGTCGGAGAACCAGGCCATGGGCATGATCGTCAACGGCTTCATCGAGCCGGTCACACGGACCCTCCCGATGGAGTACGCGGTCGAGTGGAGCCGCCTGATCGAGCTCCAGATGGACGGCGCAGTCGGCTGAGCCGAGGCGCGGGAACTTCACCAGCTGGCATCACGTCCGGCGGCAAGGACTAGGACAGACCTCAATGCCCATGCGCGAGGAGTGCAAGCACTTCCAGTCGAGGACGTACGCATCCGGAGAGGTGGCTCGCTTCTGCGTGCTCGACCTCGCGCCGGAGGCTCCGTGGCGCTGCCCCGACGACTGCCCGCGCTACGAGCGCCGGCTCGCCGACGCCGGCTGGCAGCACGGCGACCTCGTCGAGCCGGCCGTCGAGAACGAGCCCGACGAGCCCGAGGGCGACATCGGGACGCTGCTCGAGGAGGCGGAGGAGGTCGTCGAGGCAGCGGCGCCGAGCGCCATCACCGAGGCGCGTGAGCGCGAGCGCAAGGAGCAGGCTAGGGCGAGCAGCACGGCAGGCTTCAAGTGGTTCAGACGGCGCCGCAGCTGACGCGCCGTCCTCGAGAGACCTCCGTGCCCCAGTCTCAGGCGGGGCCGCCCCGGCCCGGTGCCATGAGGTCGAGCCGGTAGGCCATCAACGGCACGTCCGGTACGGGTCGCCAATCCCGCTCCGGCACCCGCACGAAGCCCGCCTGCTCGTACAAGTGGTGCGCCGCCGCCATCCAGGGCGTCGAGTGGAGGAAGAGCCCGACGCTGCCGCGCTCTCGCGCGCGGTCGATGCAAATCCGGAGCAACTGCCGGCCGATCCCTCGTCCCTGCGAGGCCGGATCGACCGCGAGCATCCGGATCGCCGACTCGCCCTCCTCGACGAGTTCGGCCCAGGGCGACGTCGTGTCGGGGACGAACGTGACGCAACCGAGCAGCGTGTCGTCCGGGTCGACTGCGACGAGCACCTCGGCCTCTTTCGAGCGGCGGGCGACGTCTGCGAGCTCGCGCTCGTAGTCCGGCGAGGAGTGCCCGCCGGGCAGGGCTGCATAGGCAGCGACGACGAGGGCTCCCGCGCCCTCGTGCTCGCCCGGCCGAACGGGCCGGATGGTCACGAGGGGATCCTGCTCGGCCGGCGCGCCCACGTCAACGGCCCTGGAAGTCCGGTGAGCGCCGCTCGAAGAAGGCGGTCACCGCTTCGGTGAGATCGTGCGAGCGCAGCTGGCCGGCGTTCCAAGCTGCGACGAAACGCTGTGCCAGCTCCACCTGAGACCGGTACCCCTGGGACAGCACGGCCTTTGCTCCCTCGACGGCGAGGGGCGAGTTCGCGGCGATCTCGGCTGCCAGTGCCCGGGCTCCCGCGAGCGCCGACTCGGCGTCCTCGAACACGTGGTTCACGAGCCCGATCTTCTCCGCCCGTTCGGCGTCGATGTCCTTGCCGGTGTAGACGAGCTCGGCGACCTGTCCGAGGGGGAGCACGAGCGGCAGCCGGGCGAGGCTGCCGATGTCGGCGACCATGGCCATGCGGGTCTCACGCACGGAGAAGATGGCGTCGGCTGAGCACACCCGGATGTCGCACGACGTGATGAGGTCGACGCCTCCGCCGATGCAGTAGCCGTGAACGGCTGCGATGACCGGTTTGGGGCATTCGGCTGCCGAGCTGATGGCGGCCTGGAGGCGCAACACATCCGCGTGCGTCCGGCGGGCGACCTCGGCCGGCGACGGTGCCGGTGCGGACGATCCGTCGCCCCCGTTGCGCGAGCCGCCGACGTCGGCCAGCGCCGTGAGGTCGAGCCCGACGCTGAAGTGCGGTCCCCTCGCCGAGATCACGATGGCGCGGACGTCCCGGTCCCGCCCGAGCTCGGCCATCGCCTCGGGCAACTCGGCGAAGAAGGGCATGCCCATGGCGTTGCGCTTCTCCGGCCGGTCGAGCCACAGCGTGGCGACGTGGCTGTCCCGTTCGACCGAAAGGACGGTGTAGGGCAGCCGAGCGGCCTCTGCGGCCTCTGCGGCCTCTGCGGGCTCCGCTGGCTGTTCAGTGTCGGTCATGGTGCCCGCAACCGTACCGTTGGCGTCGTGACGTCGCCCACAGCCGACAACGAGCCGACCTGCGACCTCTGTGAGGCCGCGCACATGACGACATGGCACCACGAGGACGAGATCTGCTGGATCGCCGACTGCGAGGTCTGTGGAGTGCCGATGGTCGTGTGGAAGCTGCACGGCCCGACTCCGCCCGACGACGACGCCCGCCACATGATCGGGCAGCTCGAGCAGGTGGCTCGCCGGGTCTTCGAGGGCACGACGTGGCGCGTCGATCCAGTGATGCGGCAGATCCCGGACCACTTCCACGCCCACGCGAGGGATGAGGGATGGTGGTGGCGGCGCTTCGCCCGCAGCTAGTCCGCCGGCCGGTAGGATGCACCGCCCGATCGGAACCCTGTCCCCTCACGAAGGAGCTGTCACGCCCTGAGCAGCCTGGAACAACGCGACGCAGCCTTCTCCGCCGAGGCTTCTCGCGCACTCGGCGGCCCGGACTGGATGCGTGAGAGGCGTGCGGCGGCACTCGAGCGCTACCACGCGGCCGCCCTCCCGACCGGCGAAGAGGAGATCTGGCGCTACAGCCGGATCGGCGACCTCGACCTGAGCCGTTTCTCGCCCGTCGCAACCGATGGTGCAGCCGCCTCTGCCGGGCTTCCCGAGCTGCCTGCGCTCGCCCATGCCCTGATCGACCGGATCGGCGGCCGCTCCGGGTTCGCGCTGGTCCTCGACGGCCACGTCCACGAGACGAGCGCCTCGGAGGAGTGCGAGCGTGCCGGAGTCCGGTTGCGCCGTGCCTCGACGCTGCCGGGCGCCGAGGAGCTCCTCGGCATCGCCGGCGCAGAGTTCCAGCACGGTGACGAGGACTCCGACGCCTTCGACGACCTCGCCGAGGCGTTCGCGTCCGACGCTGTCGTCCTGAACGTGCCGAAGGGCGTCGAAGTCGAGCGGCCGATCGTGATCGTGAACCTGCTCGCGCAGGGCAACGCGGACGACGTGCACGGGCCGGCGCTGTTCCCGCGCACCGTGGTCGCACTCGGCGAGAGCGCGTCGGCGACGGTCATCGAACTGCTCGTCTCCGGGCCGGGTGCCGCGCTCGTCATCCCGCGGACGGAGCTGACCGTCGGGGACGGTGCGCGCCTGTCGTATTCGGCGGTGCAGCAGCTCGGCCGGGCGACGTGGCAGATCGGCCACGGCTCTGCTCGGGCCGGGCGCGACGCGAGCCTCAAGTGGTTCACGGCTTCACTCGGAGGCGAGTACGCCCGGGCGAGGACGGACTCGCTCCTCGAGGGTTCCGGCGGCAGGGCAGAGCTGCTCGCCGCCTACCTCGGCGATGGCAGCCAAGTGCACGACTTCCGCACGCTGCAGGAGCATGCCGCCCCGCACACCACGAGCGACCTCGTGTTCAAGGGCGCCGTCGGGGACGCTTCGCGCTCGGTCTACAGCGGCATGATCCGCATGCGCCGTGGGGCGCGAGCCGCCAACGCCTTCCAGACCAACCGCAACCTCGTGCTGTCCGAGGGTGCACATGCCGACTCCGTCCCGAACCTCGACATCCAGGAGAACGACGTCCGCTGCAGCCACGCCTCGGCCGTCGGGCCGATCGACGCCGAGCAGCGCTTCTACCTCGAGTCACGGGGCATTCCGAGGCCGGTGGCGGAACGTTTGATCTTGCTCGGCTTCTTCTCGGAGTTGCTGGAACGTACCGAGCCTGCGGTGCGCGACCACGTCACGGCACAGGTGCGCAGCCGTGTGCACCGGGTGACCGAGGAGCAGGTGAGATGAGCCGCGTACGCCTCTGCGGAGAGGACGAGCTCGAGGTCGGCGCGGTGCGGCGCTTCGAGGCCGCGGGAACGGCGATCGCCCTCGCCCGCTGCGAAGGCGGCTACCACGCCGTGATCGACAACTGCTCCCACGAGGACTATCCCCTCTCCGAGGGCGACGTCTGGCCGGATCTGTGCGAGATCGAGTGCCTTCGCCACGGGAGCACGTTCTCGTTGCTCGACGGGGAGCCGCAGAGCCTGCCGGCCACCCGCCCGGTGACGGTCTTCCCTGTCTCTGTCGAGGACGGCGGCGTGTTCGTGGAGCTGCCGTGAGCGTGCTCCGGATCGAAGGCCTTCGTGCCGCCGTGGCCGGGCGGGAGATCCTGCGCGGCGTGGACCTCGAGGTGCGAAGCGGCGAGACGCACGCCGTCATGGGCCCGAACGGATCGGGCAAGTCGACGCTCGCCCACGTCCTCATGGGCCGTCCCGGCTACGAGGTGCTCGCCGGCTCGGTCACCATCGACGGGACGGAGCTCCTCGGGCTGCCTGTCGACGAGCGGGCACGAGCAGGGCTGTTCCTCACGTTCCAATACCCGATCGAGGTACCGGGAGTCCCCGTCGCCGAGGTGCTGCGCGAGGCGCTGCGGGCAGCCGGCGGCGACACGACGGATCTCGAGGGGCGGATGGCGGCCGAGGGGGAGCGCCTCGGCATCCCGGTCCTGCTCCTCGACCGGCCCATGAACGTCGACCTCTCGGGCGGCGAGAAGAAACGCAACGAGACCCTCCAGCTCGCTGTCCTCCACCCCCGTTTCGCCGTGCTCGACGAGCTCGACTCGGGCCTCGACGTGGATGCGCTCCGGCAGGTGGCACGACGGGTCGAGGCGGCGAGCAACGAGTCGGACCCGCCACTCGGCGTCATCGCCATCACCCACTACCGGCGGCTGTTGACGGTGCTCCATCCCGATGTCGTGCACGTCCTCTCGGAAGGTCGCATCGTCCGCACCGGCGGGCCTGAGCTGGCCTCGGAGCTGGAGGCGACGGGGTACGCCGGCTACCGGGCGCAGCCCGATGGCACCGTCGGGGATGACGACGGGCGTCCTGCCGAGAGCTGAGGCCCTAGAGACGCACGACGGGGCACGTGAGCGTGCGCGTGATCCCTTCGATCAACTGGACACGGCTCACGACCATCTTGCCGAGGTCGTCGACCGAATCGGCCTCTGCCTGCACGATGACGTCGTAGGGCCCGGTCACGTCCTCCGCGAGCACCACGCCGGGGATCTCGCCGACCTTGCTCGCGACGGAGGCCGCCTTGCCCACCTCGGTCTGAATCAGCACGTAAGCGCGTACGGACACTCGTCCCTCCCGGGTTCGCCTTCTGAAGATCGTAGTGGTCACACCGGCCACCTACCATGACGAATGTGGCGCGAAACGGGAGAGTGGCCCGAGTCTCGAGGATGCTGACCTCCGCGCTGCGCGACCTTCTCGACCAATCGCAGCCCTTCGGCCGGCTCGCCCTTGTCCACACGCTCTTCTCGGCCGGCTCGACGCTTGTGACCATCTCGCTCGCCGGTTCCCTGTTCTTCTCCGTCTCGCCGCACGAGTCGAAGGACAAGGTCCTGCTCTACCTCCTGCTCACGATCGCACCGTTCGCGGTCGTGGCGCCTGCGCTCAGCCCCCTCATCGACCGCGGGACGACTGCCCGGCGAGCGGGCATCGCTGTCGCGTGCGGCGGGAGCGCGTTGCTGGTGCTGTCGATGTCGGACAACCTCAAGGGACTCCTGCTCTTCCCCGAGGCCTTCGGCTTCCTCGTCCTCTCCAAGCTGTACCTCGTCGGCAAGGCGGCGGTGATCCCGACGATGACGAACGGCGATGACGACCTCGCCTCGGCGAACGCCAAGCTGGCTGTGCTGGCGGGATTGTCCGGGTTCACGATCTCGCCCATCGGTATCGCGTTCCTGCAGCTCGGAGCGTCGTGGGTGTTGCGCATCGACTTCCTCGTGTTCCTCGTGGCCGCCGTCGCGGCGGCCCGGCTCCCGAAGACCCGCACGCTGCCCGGACCGGTCGAGCCGATGGGCCTGGCCGAGGACGGGCGTCCGTTCCACGGACCGGTTCGTCCTGCGCCCCTACCCGCTCCCGAACCGCTGCCGGGTGGCCCTGGCGGTCTGATCTACGGGCGGAGGTCGGCCTCGGCACAGGGCGCGGGGACGGACCGGCGCCTGTCGGTGGCCGAGCTCCTCGAGCGTCGATCCCGGGTCGACGTCAAGGCGGAGCGGCAGCGCCTCGGCCTGCCGCTGTTCGTTCCCGAGGTCACCGTCGCCTTGCTCGCCATGACCGTGCTGCGCGGCGCCCTCGGGTTCATGACCTTCTTCCTCGCCTTCGCCCTCCGCTCGCTCCAGGCCGCCACGTGGTGGTACGGCGCGGTGATCGTGGCGAGCGGTGTCGGCGGCCTGCTCGGGTCGCTGCTCGTGCCGTGGCTCCGGCGGACGCTGTCCGAGCAGCAGATCATCGCCTCAGCACTCATCGGGGTGGCGCTCGCTGGACTGCTGTCCGGCTGGGGTGGGTCGCTCGCCGTGCAGCCGCTGCTCGCGTTCGTGGTCGGATGGGGCACGACGGGTGCCAAGCCGGCCTTCGACTCGGTCGTGCAGCGCTACGTGCCACCGGCGGCGTTGGGGCGCGCGTTCGCACGTTTCGAGACGCAGTTGCAGCTCGCGTGGGTGGTGTGCGGGGTCGTCGCGGTGGTGATCGGCTTCTCGCTGCGTTCCGGGGACATCCTCATCGCGACGGCCTGCGCGGTGGCGGCGGCCTTCCACTTCTCTCTCAGGCGGTCGCTCGGCCGCTCCGAGCGGGTGCCGTCGACCCGGGAGTCACGGGCGGCTCGGGCCGCAAGCCGAGCCCGAGGCCGACACAGCCCGGGACGGGTGATGTCGGGTGGGCGCGCAGGCAGCTGAGCGGGCGAGCCCGGCTCAACCGCGGAGCCGGTTCTCCAGCGCCTCGAGCTGCTTGACGAGCGCCGGAGGCACCCGGTCACCGAAGCGGGCGTAGTACTCCTCGATGAGCGGGATCTCGGCGAGCCACTCATCGGTGTCGACCCGCAGAACCTCCTCCATGTCCTCGGGGGGGACGTCGAGGCCGTCAGTCGAGATGGCGCCTTTCGCCGGCAGGTACCCGATCGGCGACTCGACCGCCTCGCCACGACCGGCGCAGCGCTCGAACACCCACTCGAGGACACGGCTGTTCTCGCCGAAGCCGGGCCAGAGCCAACGGCCGTCGGAGGACTTCCTGAACCAGTTCACGTAGAAGATCCTCGGGAGCTTGTCGCCGTCGAGGCGCTCCTGGAACGACAGCCAGTGCGACCAGTAGTCGGCCATGTTGTAGCCGCAGAACGGGAGCATCGCAAAGGGGTCCCTCCGCAGGTGCCCGACCGCTCCGGCGGCGGCGGCGGTCGTCTCCGAGGCCATGATCGACCCCATGAACACGCCGTGCGCCCAGTCGTAGCTCTCGTGCACGAGCGGCACGACCGATGCGCGCCGTCCACCGAAGAGGATGGCGGAGATCGGGACGCCGGACGGGTCCTCCCACTCCGGGGCGATGGCCGGGTCCTGGCTCGCGGGCACCGTGAAGCGGGAGTTCGGGTGCGCAGCCGGCTGGTCGCTCGCAGGCGTCCACTCCTCGCCGGTCCAGCTCGTGCAGTGAGCCGGCGGGTCCTCGGTCAGCCCCTCCCACCAGATGTCGCCGTCGTCGGTGAGCGCCGTGTTCGTGAAGATGCAGTTCGCTGCCAGGGTGAGGATGGCGTTCGGGTTCGTCTCCATGTTCGTGCCGGGAGCAACCCCGAAGAAACCCGCCTCGGGGTTGATCGCCCGCAACATGCCGTCCGGGCCGACCTTCATCCAGCAGATGTCGTCGCCGATCGTCTCGACCTTCCAGCCCGGCATGGTGGGGATGAGCATGGCGAGGTTCGTCTTGCCGCAGGCGGAGGGGAAGGCGCCCGTGACGTAACGGACCTCGCCGTCCGGCGACGTGAGCTTGAGGATCAGCATGTGCTCGGCGAGCCAACCCTCGTCGCGTGCCATGACCGACGCGATCCGCAGCGCGAAGCACTTCTTCCCGAGCAGCGCGTTGCCGCCGTAGCCGGACCCGAAGGACCAGATCTCTCGCGTCTCAGGGAAGTGGGCGATGTAGAGGTTGTCCGGGTTGCACGGCCATGCGACGTCTGCCCGCCCCTCCTCGAGCGGCACCCCGACCGAGTGGAGGCAGGGCACGAAGTCGCCGTCCTCGCCGAGGACCTCGAGAGCGCCACGGCCCATCCGGGTCATGATCCGCAAGCTCACCGCCACGTACGCCGAGTCCGTGATCTCGACGCCGATCTCCGCGATCGGCGAGCCGAGCGGTCCCATCGAGAACGGGACGACGTACATCGTCCTCCCGCGCATGCTGCCCCGAAACAGGCCCCTCAACGTCTCCCTCAGCTCGTGCGGGTCCATCCAGTTGTTGTTCGGCCCGGCGTCCTCCTCCTTCGCCGACGCGATGTACGTCCGGCTCTCGACGCGGGCGACGTCCCGGACGTCGGAGTGGGACCAGTACGAGTTCGGGCGCTTGGCCTCCGACAGCCTCGTGAACGTGCCCTGGTCAACGAGCAGCCGTGTCAGCCGGTCGTACTCGTCCGCCGAGCCGTCGCACCACTCGATCCGTGCCGGCTGGGTCAGGGCTGCGACCTCGTCGACCCACTCGAGAAGCTTGCCATTGCTCGTCGGAGGCATGTTCTGCAGCGATCCTTTCTCACGGGGTCCTCAGCGACCCGAGCTCCGCGGGTGGCGGGGGCCGCGGCACAGCGTGCCCCGATCGTACGCGCATCGCCGAGTCGTGCCCAAGTCCGCCTATCCCGCATACCCTCGGCAACCTCGCACGACGCCTGCGGTTGGTGCCGTGCCGCGAGGACGCCCGCTCGACCCCCGAGCAGGGGTCTCTGCGGTGAGTGCCGGTACCCTTCGCCTGTGCGCGAGCGTGTGCAACGATGACCGACCGGCCGCCGGCGGGCCCTCTGCCTGGAGCTGCTCGCGGCGAGGACGAGTTGCTCGCGCGGCTGCGGGGCGCGCTCTCGACCCGAGTGCCGCGAAGGGGCGAGGTCCATCTCGGCGACGACGCGGCGGTCCTCCGCCCAGCGAGGGGCAAGGCCCTGTTCGCCGTCGACGTGCTGATCGAAGGCGTGCACTTCGACCTGCTGCTGGGTTCGCTCGAGGACGTCGGCTGGAAGTCGCTCGAAGTCAACGTGAGCGACATCGCGGCGATGGGAGGGATCCCGACGCACGCCGTCTGCGGTGTCGGAGCACCACCTGGCACGCCGCTCGACGACCTCTTCTCAGGCTTGATGGCGTCGGCGGACCATCACGGTCTCGCGCTCGTCGGCGGTGACCTCTCTGTCGGGCCGGCAGTCTTCGTCTCGGTCGCCATCCTCGGCGAGACGGCCGGCACCGGGCCGGTGCTGCGCTCGGGCGCCTCGGTGGGCGACGTCGTCTGGTGCACCGGTGCGCTCGGCTCCTCGGCGGCGGGGCTCGCGAGGTTGCGCGCAGGGCGCGCCGAGGCGTCGGCACCCGTGTCGACCGGCGATCCCCTCGTCCGTGCCTATCTGCGCCCGAGCGCCCGTGCGCGCGAGGGTCGCTTCGCCGCCGAGCTCGGTGCGACGGCGATGATCGACGTCTCCGACGGGCTCGTACGCGACGCTGGGCATCTTGCGGCGGAGTCCGGGGTCGCGATCGACCTCGAGCATGTCCCCGTCGCTCCGGGCGCGACCGAGGAGCTGGCGCTCGGTGGCGGGGAGGACTACGAGCTCGTCTTCAGCACGCCCGCCGGCCTCGACGTCGAGGAGGCGTTCGCCGGCGAAGGCCTGCAGAGGCCGATCAGGATCGGGCGGTGCAGGGAAGCGCCGGAGGGGCACGGCGCCCTCGTGACGCTACGCGGTGCGCCGGCTCCGCTCGGGGGCTGGGTGCACCCGCTGTGACTCCGGACGGCTGAAGCTCAGGCCGACTGGCCGGCCTTGCGCCGCAGCGGCTTCGTCACCTTCCCGGCCCGCAGGCAACCCGTGCACACGTGGATGTGCTTCGGCGTGCCGTTGACGAGTGCCCGGGTCCGCTGGATGTTCGGGTTCCAGCGCCGCTTGTTGCGGCGGTGCGAGAACGACACGCTCATCCCGAAGCCGGGGTGCTTGCCACAGATTTCACACACGGCTGCCATCGGACGCGTCACTCCATTCGCAGGAACTGCCGGGAACGGCCTACGAGGTTACCATCCTCCGCCATGAGGTCGTCCCGACGCGCCCGATCGGACCTCCACGAGTGACCCGGACGAGCCTGCGCGCTCCCGAGCTCGCGAGGGTGATGTCGGCGTTCGAGGGAGCGCTCGCGGCACACCGGGACACGATCAACCACCTGAACGTCTACCCGGTCCCCGACGGCGACACCGGGACCAACATGCACCTCACGCTCGAGTCTGTCACGAGGGAGCTCGACGAGGTCCGCGACGGGCACGACCTCGACGCGGTCTGCAAGGCCATCGCGCACGGCTCGCTCATGGGCGCCCGGGGCAACTCCGGCGTCATCCTGTGCCAGATGCTCCGCGGCCTCTCGCACGCCTTCGCCGCGGCGCCCGACGGCATCGGAGCCGCCGTCTTCGCCTCCGGCCTCGAGGAGGCGAACACGGCCGCCCGAGCCAGTGTCATGCGACCGGTGGAGGGGACGATCCTCACGGTCGCGGCGGCCGCCGCAGAGGCGTCGCGGGCGGCCACGACCGACGGGGCCGACCTCCCGACGGTGGCGAGCACCGCCCGGGACGCCGCTGTCGAAGCCCTCGCGCACACGCCCGAGCAGCTGGCCGTGCTGCAGCAGGCGGGGGTGGTCGACGCCGGCGGCGCCGGACTGGTCCTCCTCTTCGACGCGTTCGTGCACGAGATCTCCGGGAGACCGATGCCCGCCCGACTGCCGCTGCCCGCGCAGGTGGCGCGCAACCTCGAACGAGGCGAGATCGGCGTGAGCGTGTCGGTGGGCGAGGAGGAGGAGCTGCGGGGTTTCGACGAGGTGGTGGAGGCCGAGAACGTGGGTGACCTCCGCTACGAGGTCATGTACTTCCTGGAGGCGTCCGACGAGCTCGTGCCGGCCTTCAAGGAGGTCTGGGCCGGCATCGGGGACTCGATCGTGGTCGTCGGTGGCGACGGGCTCTGGAACTGCCACATCCACACGAACGACATCGGCAGCGCCATCGAGGCGGCGCTCGACGCCGGTCGCCCCCGCTCCATCCGCGTGACCGACCTCCTCGAGCAGGTGGAGGAGGAGTCCTGGGTACGGCGGGCGGCGGAGGAGTTCGGCGGAGCCGCCGAGCCGGAGGAGACAGGGCCGCCCCAGACCACCTCGGTCATCGCCGTCGCGACAGGTGACGGGATCCGGCGCATATTCCACTCTCTCGGCGCGCGGCACATCGTCGCGGGCGGCCAGTCCATGAACCCGTCGACGGCCGAGATCCTCGAGATGATCGAGCACGTGCAAGCAAAGGAGGTGGTCCTCCTCCCGAACAACAAGAACATCTTCGCCGTCGCCCGCCAAGCGGCCGAGGTGGCGTCGAAGCCGACGCAGGTGGTGGCGACGGCGGGCATCCAGGAGGGCTTCGCCGCGCTGCTCGAGTACGACCCGGAGGCGTCCGCGGCGGACAACGCGGCGGGCATGTCGGCGGCCGCCGCCCGGGTCGTGGCGGGCGAGGTGACGCAAGCGATCCGCGACAGCGACACCCCGGCGGGGCGCGTCGAGGAGGGCGACTGGATCGGCCTCACCCGCGGGGGGATCGAGGTGGTCGCCGCAGGCCCGGCCGAAGCCGCATGCGAGCTGCTCGACCGCATCGTCACCGAGCGCCACGAGATCGTGACGCTCATCGAGGGGCAGGGCGCGAAACCGGCCGACACCCGCCGCATCACCGAATGGCTGACCGAGAACCGCCCCGGCGTCTCCGTCGAGATCCACGATGGGGGCCAGCCGCTGTACCCGTACCTCATCGCGACTGAGTAACCGAGCAGCAGGTCGTGCCTCCCGCCGGACGACACCTCGAGCAGCTCCGCCGGCTGCCCGTCACCGAGCTGGAGAAGGTGAGCGCCCGCAAGGCGGCGGCCCTCCGGCAGCTCGGGATCGAGAGCGTGCTCGACCTCCTCACGCACTACCCCCGCAAGTACGTCGATCGGACCAACCAGTCGGACATCGCCGACCTCGCGGAGGGTGAGGAGGCCGTGGTGACGGCCGAGGTGTCTCGCTCCAGCTCCCGCCGTTTCAGGACCGGCCGCCTTCTCGCCGAGATCCTCGTCCACGACGGCACCGGAACGCTCGTGTGCACGTTCTTCAACCAGCCGTGGCAGGCGAGACGCTTTTCGTCCGGGCAGATCGTGACAGTGTTCGGGAAGGTCGCCGTCTACCGGGGAAAGCGGCAGATGGCGAACCCTGTCGTCGACCTCGTCGGGGATCAGACCGGGCGCATCGTCCCGATCTACCGCCAGTCGGGCAAGGCGGCCGTGTCGTCGCTCGAGATCGGTCGCTACGTCGAGGAGGCGCTCGACCGGGCGAAGGAGTTCGCGGATCCGCTGCCCGGGCCGGTCCGCGCCGAGCTTCGCCTCCTGCCGAGGACTGCGGCATTCCACGACGTCCACCTGCCCGAGACGTTGGAGGACAAGGATGCCGCCCGGCGGCGCCTCGCCTTCGACGAGTTGCTGCGCCTGCAGATGTTGCTCGCGGCGCGCCGCCGTGCCACCGACGCCTCGTCGAACGGGATCGCGCACCGGAGTGGGGGCGTGCTCCTCCAGCAGTACCTCGACCGCCTGCCGTTCGAGCTGACCGGTGCGCAGCGCCAGGCGATCGCCAGGATCACCGAGGACCTGGCGTCACCACACCCCATGAACCGGCTGCTGCAGGGCGACGTCGGGGCCGGGAAGACGGTCGTGGCGCTCTCGGCTCTGCTGGTCGGCATCGAAGGCGGGTACCAGGGCGCGTTCATGGTTCCGACCGAGGTGCTCGCCGAACAGCACCACCTGTCGGCCATGCGGCTGCTCGAGGGGCTCGTCGTGCCGGACCCGGGCCGGCTCGGCGGAGAGCGTCCCCTCACAGTGGAGCTGCTCACGAACAGGACGTCCGGCGCTGACCGTGGGCGCATCCTCGACGGGCTCGCGCAAGGCTCGGTCGACCTCGTGATCGGCACTCACGCCCTCATCTCCGAGGGGGTCGACTTCGCCGCGCTCGGCGTCGTCGTCGTCGACGAGCAGCACCGTTTCGGCGTGGAGCAGCGAGCTGCCCTCTCAGAGAAGGCGTCGCTCGATCCGGACCTGCTGGTGATGACGGCGACGCCGATCCCCCGGACGGCGGCCATGACGGTCTACGGCGACCTCGACCACACGACCCTCGACGAGCTCCCGGCCGGCCGCACGACGATCGAGACGCGCTGGCTCGAGGGCGAACGGCGGGAGCAGACGGCCTGGAAGCGCGTGCTCGAGGCCGTGTCGGCCGGCCAGCAGGCATACGTCGTGTGCCCGCTCGTCGGGGGAGGCGCGGTGGCCGCCGACGAGGAGCCGGAAGATCCCGATGCCGTCGCCGGCGAGGACGACGAGGAGGACGGCGGTGCCGCAGGCGACAAGGGGGCGCTGCTCGATCCCGCGGAGCTGCATGGCGAGCGCCGCCCGCCGCGCTCGGCCGTCGAGGAGCACGAGCGCCTCTCCTCCGGTCCCCTCGGGGGCTCGAGGGTCGGGCTCCTTCACGGGCAGATGGCGCCGAAGGAGAAGGAGCCCGTGATGCAGGCGTTCCGGGACCACGAGCTCGACGTGCTCGTGTCGACGACGGTCATCGAGGTCGGTGTGGACGTGCCGAACGCGACGGTGATGGTCATCGAGGACGCCGATCGCTTCGGGATCGCGCAGCTGCACCAGCTGCGCGGGCGCGTCGGGCGGTCGGACTTGCCGAGCTCGTGCTTCCTCCTGACGGGCGATGTCGTGACGGACACCGCTGCAGCCCGCCTCGAGGCCATGGTCCGCACGCAGAACGGCTTCGAGCTCGCCGAGGAGGACCTCGCGCTGAGGCGCGAAGGCACCGTCCTCGGCGCCCGTCAGAAGGGGCGCACCGACTTGAAGCTGGCCAACCTGCGCGACCACCGGGACCTCGTGCTCGAGTCCCGGCGCGTGGCGACCGAGATCATGGACGACCCGGCTTACGAGGAGCACGAGTCGTTGCTGCAAGAAGAGGTTCAAGCGCTCGTGTCGCCGGACGAGGCCGAGTACCTCTTCCGGAGCTGACCGCGAGCGCCGCCGGGGAGCCCGGGACGATGCGTGTCATCGGCGGCGAATGCCGCGGCCGGGCGCTCGACGCGCCGGACATCCCGACGCTGCGGCCGAC
>JAKCCH010000102.1 GCA_021838945.1 Actinomycetes bacterium | reverse complement strand
AAGCTCACCCTCGACGAGCAGATCCTTCTCTTGTCGGGACGGGACTTCTGGCACACGAACCCGGTGGAACGGCTCGCGATCGGGGCCGTCCACCTCTCCGACGGTCCCGTCGGTGTGCGGGGCGAGCGGACGGTCGGAACGACGTCGGTGTCCTTCCCCTGCGGCGCGGCGATCGGTGCCACGTTTGATCCTCAGGCGGCGGCCGCGCTCGCCGACGCCCTCGCCGACGAGTGCGCCGACAAGCACGTGCACGTGCTGCTCGGACCGACCATCAACCTGCAACGGCACCCGATCGGGGGGCGGCACTTCGAGTGCTACTCGGAGGACCCTGTGCTAACAGCCGAGCTCGCCGTCGCCTACGTGACAGCTCTCCAGGCCCGCGGCGTCGCAGCCACGGTGAAGCACTACGTGGCGAACGACACCGAGTTCCAGCGCCACACGATCTCGTCCGAGGTGGACGAGCGTGTCCTCGAGCTCTGCTATCTGGCCCCGTTCGAGGACACCATCCGCCGAGCGGCGCCACTTGCCATCATGGCGTCGTACAACCGCATCAACGGCACGTACGCCGCCGAGCACGCACATCTCCTCGAAGAGGTCCTGCGGCAGCGCTGGGGCTACGACGGGCTCGTCATGTCGGACTGGTTCGGGACTCAGAGCACCGAGCCGTCTGCACTGGCGGGTCTCGACCTCGAGATGCCCGGTCCTGCCGTCCATTACGGAGCGAGGCTCGCCGAAGCCGTCGAGCGCGGGGACGTGAGCCGGGCCGTCGTCGCGGAAAGGGCGCGCCGGGTCGTCCAGCTCGCGGCGCGCGTCGGTGCGCTCGACGGGCAGGGCCATCCCGCCGAGCGCCGGCCGCGCCGCAACCTCGGTGAGCGCCGGGAGCTGGCGCGGCAGCTCGCGGCGCAGTCGTTCGTGCTCCTTCGAAACGAGCCGCCTTCTCCCGACGGCGACGCTTCCCCGATCCTGCCGCTCGACCTGCGCCCCGGTGCTCTCTTGGCCGTGATCGGTCCGAACGCGGCCACGACGACCGCCCAGGGCGGCGGGAGCGCTCGCGTCCTCCCGGTCCGGACGTTGTCGGTCCGAGACGGCCTCCGCGAGCTCTACGGCCCGGTCGGCGTCGACGTCGAGCACGAGATCGGGTGTGTCACCTGGGCCGAGACCCCGGACCTCGACGTGCCTGTCCACCTCGAGTACTTCGTCCTCGCGGCCGAGGACGCCGAGCAAGGGGTGAGCTTCGACGGACCCGTCGTGCACGAGGAGGACTCGCCGCGCTCCCCGCTGCTCTGGATGGGCGACCCGATCCCATCGGTTGCCGAACTGCGCTACGGCGCCTTCGCCGTCCGGTGCACGGCCGACTTCACACCGGAGCTGAGCGGGACGTACGAGCTCAGCCTTGCCCAGGTCGGCTCGGCCCGCCTGCTCCTTGACGGGCGAGTGGTGGTGGAGGGTTCGCGGGAGCAGGGGAAGCGTTTCTACGGGTTCGGATCCGAGGAGGCGAGCGGTCGGATCGAGCTCGAGGCTGGCACGACCTACCAGGTGGTGGCCGAGTACGAGGTGGCGACCGGTTCACCGCTCGCCGGGCTGTTCATCGGCGTGCGCCCACCCCTGCCCTCCGAGGACGACCTCATCGCCCGGGCGGCCGAGCTCGCCGGACGAGCCGACACCGTCGTCTGCGTCGTCGGGACGACGGCGGAGTGGGAGACCGAAGGTCACGACCGGGCGACCATGGACCTGCCCGGACGGCAGGACGATCTCGTACGGGCGGTCGTCGCGGCCAACCCGCGCACGGTCGTCCTCGTGAACGCCGGCTCACCGGTGACGATGGACTGGGCCGAACTGCCTGCCGCCACCATCCAGATCTGGTTCGGTGGTGAGACGATCGGCCGGGCCGTGGCCGACGTGCTCTCGGGCGCCGACGAGCCAGGCGGGCGCCTGCCGCACACCATCCCGGTCCGACTCGAGGACACGCCCGCCTTCCCCTACTACCCGGGAGCAGATGGCAGGACCGTCTACGGCGAGGGGCTGCTCGTCGGACACCGCCACTACGCCACGAAGGCTGTGCTTCCGCGATACTGGTTCGGCCACGGCCTCTCGTACACGACCTTCTCGTTCGCGGATGGCCGCGCCGAGGCGGTCCGTGCCACGGCGACGGTCACGAACACCGGAGACCGTCAGGGCACCGCCGTCCTCCAGGCCTACCTGGCGCCACAGGAGCGGGCTGACGGCGAGCCGGCGCTCCAGTTCGCCGGCTCAGCACGCCACACCATCGCGGCTTCGGACTCGCTCGCCGCCGAGATCGGCTTCGGAGAGGCGCAGCTCGCTCGGCTTCGTCCCGGCGCCTACGACGTCTTGCTCGGTTGGAGTGCAGAGCCGGCCGGCCTGACGACGGTCGGGACGATCACGGCCGGGGCGTGAGGTCGAGGTAGCCGGGCGGGTCCTCCGGCACCTGCCACACGATGAAGGACTTGTCGAACTCACCGTGGTAGCGGTTCGTGGCTGCCGCGACTCGGTCGAACACCTCGTCAAAACGATCCCACTCCTCCGCCTCCACCACCTGCCGCAGGCCGGCGATCTCCTCCGCGATGAAACGGCCCATCGACTCGGTGTACCTCGGGCGCACGACGACGGCTGCTTTCATGATCTTCGTCGCCTCGGAGAGCTCGTACCGGGCGAGTGGCCGGTTGCGCGCCTTCCCCGCGTGGTAGCACTTCCACATCCGGTCCGCCACCTCGACCATGAGGCGCGCCATGCCGGGTTGGATGGACGCGAGCTCGTCGAGGCTGAGCTCCGCCTTGCCGTTGTTGACGAGGTGGGTGTGGTCGATCGCGGGCTCGGGTGCCATGGATCGCCACGCTACCGATGGCGCTCGGGAGCCGGCGCCCGGTCTCAGCCGCAGCCGAGGGCAGGCGACATGGCGATCAGCACCGCAAGCGCAGCGAGGCCGGCCGGCAAGGCGACCCGGAGGCCCATCTTCAGGTATTGCATCGGCGTGACGTGGGCACCGAGGCGAGCCATCGCCTCGAACCAGAGCAGGCTGGCGAGAGCACCCGTCAGGAACAGCGAGGGCCCCATGTTCACGCCGAGCAGGACGGGCCAGATGGCGCACGTGGCGTGAGCCCCCTGTACGACATGTCCGACCTGTCCAGCGCGCAGCGCCGTTCCTGCCTGTCCCGCCTGGAGGAAGGGCAGAGACACGAGCAGCGCCGGGAGGTTGTTGACGACGTTGCCGAGCCCGGCGCCGATGCCTGCCTGCCGGAGCTCCGCGACTGGTCCCGTCCCGGCGAACATCCCGCCGAAGTGGAACACCTGTGCCGCCGAGTCGGCGAGCACAGCGAGGCCGAGGGCGAGCAACGCAGTCGACCAGGGGATCATCCGCCACGGGAGGCGCCTCGTGAGGAGCATCAGCGCGCCGTCTATGACGAGAGCGACTGCCCACGGCTCGATCCCCACGTAGGGTCCTGCGACGACGCCGAGCAACATCGCCGCGACGATCCCGGTACCGATCAGCAGGACTCTGAAGTCTCGCTCGGGAAGCTCCTCGCCCGGCTCGCCGGGCAGCGTCCCGTCCGAAGCCGTGCCGCGCCCCGAGCCGGCCCCCGCGAGGGCGGGATCGGCGACGTGCGACGCCGACCGGTAGCAGGCGTATCCGATAGCGCAGGCCGCCAAGGAAGGCAGGCCGAGGTGCTCGAGGAACGCGAGCGGCCCGATGCCGAACTTGCCGACTGCGATCAGGTTCGTCAGGTTCGACACGGGCAGGAACGACGATGCCAGCAACGCGAGGATCACCGGCTGGAAGCCGACGAACCGAGGGGAGCGCCCCCGCTGGCGCGCGATCCGCAGGTAGAGCGGCGTCAGCAGCACGACCGCCGCGTCGAGGTTCATGACGGCGACCGTCACGGTTCCGAGGACCCACAGGCCGAGCAACAGGAAGCCTCCGCTCCCGAAGACCGTCGCGACCTGCTCGAAGTAGCCGTACCGTTCGAGCAGCACCGCGAGCGGGATCGCAGCCAGCAAGAAGCCGATCGCCCCGCCCAACGGCTCCACCGCCCTCCCGGCCTCGTCCCAGGTCGTGGTCCCTGCCAGCAGCGCCACGACGGCGCAGAGGACAGGCGCGACGAATGTCGGGAGGCGGAACGGGCGGAACACGGCTCCAGCGACCGCCAGGACGAGCAGGATGATGCGGGCCGCGGTCATCGGATCACCGGATCATACGGGTCGTCTTCAGCTTTGAGGGGCGGCGTCGACCGTGCTGGCGACGCCAGGCACGGAGCTGGCGAAGGAGCGGTCAGTCCGGCGAGCCACCGGTCTCTCCGCCACCGGTCTCTCCGCCACCGGTCTCGGCGCCTCGGTCGGCGGCCGTCGCCGCTACCGCCTCGTCGTGTGGGAGCGACCCCGCGATCACAGCCTGCACCCGCCGCATGCCGCGCAGCCATCGTTCGCGATCAGCGGCCCGGCGCAGCTCGTAGGTGGCGACCTCGGGGTGCGGGAGGATGAGGAACTGCTCCGCCCTGATCGCTGCGAGGACGTCGTCCGCCACCTGCTCGGGCTCGAGCATCCCGTCCCGGCCGGCGGTCGATCCGAGAACCTGGCTCGGTTCGCGCTCCACTGCTCCTGTCATGGCGGTCCAGACTCCTTGCGGGCACAGGCACGAGACACGGATCCCGGAATCGCCGTAGGTGATGGAGAGCCATTCGGCGAGGGCGACAACGGCGTGTTTCGTGACGCTGTAGGGAGCCGAGCCGAGTTGTGTCAGCAACCCGGCGGCGGAGGCGGTGTGGACGAGATAGCCCTCGCCACGCTCGAGCATCTTCGGCACGAGGACCCGGGCGGCATAGACGTGGCTGAGCACGTTGACCGCCCAGATGCGCTGCCATGCTTCGTCGGGGACTTCCGCGCCTCCGAGCTCGAAGATGCCTGCGTTGGCGCAGAAGATGTCGACCGGCCCGTAGGTGTCCTCCGCCGTCTGGACGAGGGCTCTGATGCTCGCTTCGTCGGCGACGTCGGTGCAGACGCCGAGCGCCCGAGGGATCGTCTCGGCGACCGCGAGAGCACCCGGCTCGTCCAGGTCGGCCACCACCACGCCCTTGGCACCGGCTGCGCCGAAGGCCTGTGACAGAGCGCGGCCGATCCCGCTCGCGCCGCCGGTGACCACGACGACGCGGCCCTCGATGTCCATCGGCTCGATGCGTCTTCAGTGCCCGGCGCCTGCGCGCCTCAGCATCATGTCCGAGTAGGTCTCGAGGTCGGGGTCAGCGGCCATCTGGGCGGCGAACTTCTCGCGCGCCGCCTCACGTTTCGCCGGGAGGTACTCGGTCGGCCAGAGGCCCTCGTGCGGCCGGTAGTCCTTCAGGACGTTCCGGGCGACGGTGACCTTGTGGACCTCGTCGACACCGTCCATGACGGCCATCGCCGGGGCGCCGGCCCACATCGCCTGGAGCGGTGTGAGGTTCGTCACCCCGAGCGAGCCGAAGATGTGGATCGCCCGGTACGTGACGTCTCGCAGGACTTTGGCGGCGGTGTACTTGCACGCCGCGATCTGGGTCCGCGACGCCTGGGTGCTCGAGTTGTCGATCGTCCAGGCGGTCCAGAGGACGAGCAGGCGGAGCATGTTGATCTCGGCGTAGGAGTCGGCGATGGCGCTCTGCACCATCTGGTGCTCGGCGATGACCTTGCCATGCGACTCCCGCGACAGCGCCCGCTCGCACATCATGTCGAAGGCGCGCTTGCACTGGGCGATCGCACGCATGGCGTGGTGGATCCGACCGCCGCCGAGCCGCCGCTGTGCGAGGACCTTGGCGCCGTCCTCGGGACCGAGGAGGTGGTCGAGCGGCACGCGCACGTCGTTGTAGCGGATGTGCTCGTGGTTGCGCGGGTAGTCCATGACCTCGACACCCGGGGTGTCGCGGGGAACGATGAAGATCCCGTTCGTGCACATGACGAAGATGATGTCGGCATGGCGGCCGGCGCTCGTGAACCACTTCTCGCCGTTGATGACCCACTCGTCCCCGTCGCGCACGGCCGTCGTTTTGAACAGGCTCGGGTCCGAGCCACCCTGCGGCTCGGTCATCGAATAAGCGGACCAGATCTCCTGGTTCATGAGCGGGTAGAGCCAGCGCTCCTTCTGCTCCTCGGTGCCGTACGCAGCCAGGATCTCCATGTTGCCGGTGTCCGGCGCCTGGCAGCCGAAGATGGACGGCGCCGTGAAGTAGCGACCGAGGATCTCGTTGACAAGGGCGAGCTTCAACTGTCCGAACCCCGGCCCTCCAAGCTCCTCGTCGAGGAAGATCGCCCAGAGGCCGTGGTCCTTCACCTGTTGCTGGAGTGGTTCGACGAGCGCACGCATCTTCGGGTCACGCAGGCGCACGGCGAACGGGAACACGAGCTCGAGCGGTTCGACCTCCTCTCGGCAGAAACGATCGACCCAGTCCAACTGCTCCTGGAATTCCGGCTCTGTCGAGAAGTCCCAAGCCATCGGCCGTTCCTTTCCTCGCCGATCGTCGCTCCTCACCGTAGCGTGGCCGGTTGACGGCCTCCCGAGGCGGCGCCAGGCCGAGGAGGCGGCGGTGGCGGTGGTGGCGGGCCCGCCGGAGTGTGAAGGAGATCAACTTGTGAAGCTGGCGAGTCGCCGGCGACACGGCAGCTTCACACTTGGGTCTGTGGCGCCGCCGTTGTTGGCGGCGCCGGCGGCGGCGGCGATCGCAGATTCGTGACCCGACGGATCCCCTTTACAAGCGACACTCCGTTCGGTTAAGATGATCGGCTCGGCATCGAGCAAGGCGTCCGAGCAGAAAGGGGTGAACCACATGACGGCAACCACGTACACCAGCCGACGGAGTGGTCGCGCCCCGCGCACGACTCGGACGCCCATGCCGGTGTCGATGGGAGTGCTCACCGTGCTTCCGGCGCACTGACTCAGCGCTTCCTCCGCACCTTCCCCGGCTGAGGCTCTCGCCTCCCGGCGAGCCTCGGCTCGGCCGGCTCCGCCGTTCAAGCCTTCTCTGCCGCGCGCGCCGGCAGCAGATGGTGCTAGCGCCATCCCCGCGACGACCCGTCCAGCCTCCCCTCACCTCACGATCCGCCCTCGCACCTCACGGAGCGCACTCTCATGAGTTACGACAGCGACACCCTCTTTCCACCGGCGTCGACGGCGGACACACTTCGCTTCTGCTGGAACCAGATCGGTTCCGAGCAGCGGCCGACCGTCCTCGGCTGGTTGGCGATCATCGCGGGATCGGCTCTGCAGTCGGTCGCGGGGCCGCTCATCTTCGCCTCCCTGCTGACGAAGGTGGCAGACCTCCCTCCGCATGCGAGCTTCGCGAAGACGTTCGAGCCACTCGTCATCCTGTATGCAATCGTGCTCGCCCTCACGACGATCATCTGGCGCGTCGCAGGCTGGGTCGAATGGGGATCGAGCTTGCGCGCGTTCGGCAACGCGATCACAAACGGCTACAACCACCTCGTCAGCCTCAGCCATCGCTGGCACTCGGATCGCCCTGCCGGTGAGGTCATCTCCACGCTCGAGACCTTCTCGTGGGCGTTCGTCGACCTGATCGACACGGTGTCGTGGGGTTTCTTGCGGATCGGCGTCACCGTGCTCTCGGCGGTCGTCGTCCTCGCAGTCGTGGCCTGGCCGGTCTCGGTCGTGATGGCGGTGCTCGTCGCCGTCTTCGCGCTCGTGCTGCGGAGCCGGATGGCGAAGGTCGTCGCGGCGGCGAAGGCGTTCTCGGAAGCACACACGAAGTCGACCGGAGTGATCGCGGACACCATCGGCAACCTCACGACGGTGCGGACCCAGTCGGCCGAACCGCTCGAGACGGCGCACGTCCGGCGGCTGGTGGACACCACGATCGAAGCGGACCTCCGCGCCCGCAAGGTGTTCGCCGCGACACGCCTCCAGATGGAAGGCTCGCTCGCCGGGTTCAGCTGGGTGGCGGTGCTCGTCGGCGTCGTCCTGGCGCTGCATCACACGGTCGCGGCTGGGGCCGTCTACCTGGTGCTGTACTACGCGACTGCTCTCGTCTCGAACCTCGAGGAGTCGTTCGAGCACATCCGCTCCGCATCTCGCGGCCTCGGCCGTTGCGCCAAGTTCGCGGGTGTCATGGCGACCCAGCCGGAGATCCGGGATGTGGCCGCCGCGCCCGAGCTCGTGGTCCGGCGCGGTGCGATCGAGTTCAAGCACGTGCGTTTCGCCTACAAAGGACGCGAAGCGTTGTTCGACGACCTCTGCCTGGCGATCCGTCCCGGTGAGCACGTCGGTCTCGTCGGGCCGTCTGGCTCGGGCAAGACGACCCTCACCAAGCTCATGCTCCGGTTCATGGACGTGGACGGCGGAGAGATCCTCGTCGACGGCCAGGACATCTCGAGGGTGTCGCAGCACTCGCTGCGACGGCACGTCTCGTTCGTGCCGCAGGACCCCCAGATGCTGCACCGGACGGTCGCAGAGAACATCTGCTACGGCATCGACGGCTTGGAGTTGCCCGACATGGACCTCGTGCGCGAGGTCGGTGCGGCGGCTCACGTCGAAGAGTTCGTCGCTCGGCTGCCCGAGGGCTACGACACCGTCGTCGGCGAGCGGGGCCTCAAGCTGTCCGGTGGGCAGCGCCAGCGGGTCGCGATCGCCCAGGCGATGGCGAAGTCAGCGCCGATGCTCATCCTCGACGAGGCCACGTCGGCGCTCGACTCCGAGTCGGAGGTGCTGGTCCAGGACGCCCTGTGGCGCTTGATGTCCGGTGCGACAGCCGTGGTCGTGGCTCACCGGCTCGCCACGATCGCACGGCTCGACCGCATCGTCGTGATCGAGCAGGGCGAGATCGTCGAGGAGGGCTCGCACCGGGAGCTGCTCGACCTCGGCGACCGGGGCGTGTACGGCCGCCTGTGGCGGCACCAGTCCGGCGGGTTCCTGGCGGCGTGAGCCGCCGGCCCGCCCGCTCGCCGGGAGGCCCGCGACCGCGTCTGTGCCGCCCTCCACCAGGGATCGGTCCACCAGTGGGCGACTCCGGGCGGCGTGGCGCATGATGTCGTGATGGAACGACCGCCGATGCGAGTGTCCGGACCGGTCATCGACGCTGCGGACCCGATCGCCCTCGCTCACTTCTACGAACGGCTGCTCGGTTGGCAGATCACGGACCAGGAAGGGCCGCGGCCGGGATCGCCACCCACCGACGGCTGGGCCATGCTGCGTCCCGAGTCGCGCCAGACGAAGCTCGAGTTCCAATGGGAACCCCACTACCGTGCGCCCATCTGGCCGGCTGCCGAGGGCGAGCAGCAGATGATGCTCCACATCGACATCGCCGTGGCCGACCTCGACGCCGGCGTCGCCTGGGCCGTGGAGTGCGGTGCCCGAGTCGCGGAGCACCAACCACAGGAGGATGTGCGTGTGATGCTCG